>NZ_JBSGAI010000003.1:340407-341679 GCF_053600695.1 Amycolatopsis sp. NPDC005003
GACCGTTGTCGCCGGTGTGCGGTGGCGTGCTGTCGCTGCCGCGGGTGGCCGAGGGGCTGTTGTCGCCGGTGTGTGAGGGAGTGTTGTCGCTCGCTCGCGATGGTGCGTTGTCGCCGGTGTGCGAGGGGCTGCCGTCGCCTGCCCGCGACGGTGCACCCTCCCCGGCGTGCGAAGGACTGCTGCCGCCCGAAGGCGATCGAGTCGGCGTGGCGCCCGACTCGCCCGCGTGCGCGGGAGAACCCTCGCCGGTGTGTGAGGGCGAGCTGTCCCCGGAGGGGGAATCGTCGCCCGACCGCGCCGCCGATGGCGACCCCTCCCCGTCACCCGCGTGCGAAGGAGAACCAGAGCCGTCCCCGTCCGCCGAACCGGATCCGTCCCGGCTCGAACCGCGGCGGGCGCCTGGGTCGGCGCTCGGCGGATCTTCACCGGCGTGGCCGGCGCCGTCCGGCGAACCGTCTCCGTCGCCGCCGGGAGAGGAATCTCCCTCGCCGCCGTGCGAGCCGTCGCCGCTCGCGGAATCCCCGTCGCCGCCGTGGGCACCCTCCCCGTCGCCGCCGTGGGCGCGGGCGTGGACCCCGCCCCCCTCGCCCTTGGGGATCTTCCGGACGAAGCCGCCTTCCTTGACCTTCAGCCCGTCCAGCCCGCTGACCTTGCCCAGCACCTTGCCGAAGACCTTGGCGATCTTCTCGAAGATGTCCACCAGCTTCGACAGCAGCGGCGAGACCCGGCGGATGGAGTCGGTCAGCTTCTTGAGCAGCCCGGCGATCTTCTTGCCCCACTCGGCGATCGCGGCCGACGCCTGCGCCACCACCACCGGCGTGCCGAAGCCGAGGGAGAAGACCTCCTCCATCACCCACGAGATCAGCTTGCCGACCAGGTCGGCGATCAGCTGCCGCACGGTTTCCCGCACGAACGAGACGATCTGGCCCATGATCATCGTGACCGTGCTGATCGCGCCGGCCACCGTGGCCGCGCCGGACAGGGCCTCGCTGTGCTCGGCCGCGAACTTCCGGTACGCGTCCGCGCCCGCGCCGGTCCAGCCCGTCGTCCCGTTCTTGACCGCGTTGTCGAAATCCGTCTTGCGCTCGCCGAGCGCCTTCGAGACGTTGCCCCAGGTGTCCGCATAGGACTGGATCACCGGCGGGTTGCCCGCCACCGAATCCAGCATGTCCTTCAGCGGCTGCACGTGTTCCATCAGGAACGACGCCACCGACGACATCAGGTACCCGAACGGGTCGATCGCCGCCCCGGCGATCTCGCCCGCCAGCGACA
>NZ_JBSGAI010000004.1:0-229388 GCF_053600695.1 Amycolatopsis sp. NPDC005003
ATATACCCCTAACACTTCCCACTCTTCCCCCACCCTCCGCTCTCCCGTTCTGGCTGGGGGTCTGGGGGTTCGACCCCCAGAGAACACGACGAAACCAGAACCGCGGCTCGACCGCGAGCGAAGCGAGCGAGGAGATGCCGCGGTGGCGGTGAAGCCTGGGGGTCGCCTCACCGCGACCGCGGCGGCCGCCGGACCGAGGGGGGAGGTGCCCGGCGGAGTCTTCTTCCCAGTGGCGCACCCTGAACGATGAACGGTGCGTTAGTAAATGAGAGTAACCGGTCGGAGCGTGATCGCGCCATAACTGGGCGCAAAAATATGCCGATTTTTCGCTGGGATCTACTGCCAACGGGTGGTGAGCGCGCCCAGTGCGCCGAGGGCGACGGCCGCGGCGGTGGAGGTGCGCAGGACCGTCGTGCCCAAGCGCACCGCCCGGGCTCCGGCTTCTTTCAGGACAGTGAGCTCGTCGTCCGTGATCCCGCCCTCGGGTCCGACGACCAGCAGCACGTCGCCGGCGTCCGGCAATGCCAGATCGGTCAGCCGGTCCGGGGCGTCCGACTCGAGCACGATGGCCAGCGACATCGTCGCCACGAGCCCGGCCAGCTCTCCCGTGGTCACCGGCTCGGTGACCTCCGGCACGTGTGCCCGCCGGGCCTGCTTCGCGGCCGCCCTGGCGGTGGAACGCCACCGCGTCAGGGCCTTGTCGCCGCGTCCGCCGTCTTCCCACTTCGCGACGCTCCGCGAAGCCCGCCAGGGGACGATCGCGTCGACGCCGGCCTCGGTGGCGAGTTCGACGGCGAGTTCCCCGCGGTCACCCTTGGCCAGCGCCTGCGCGACGAGGACCCGTAGCGCGGGTGGCTCCTCCGTCCAGTGCTGCTCGACCGTCAGCGTGAGAGAAGCGTCCCGCCCGGCCTGGACGCCTTCGACGACGCACCGGGCCATCGCGCCCGCGCCGTCGGACAGGACCAGCCGTTCGCCCACGCGCAGGCGGCGGACCGTGGCCGCGTGCCGGGCTTCCTCGCCGTCGAGGACCGCGCGGCCCGCGGACGGCACCCTCGTGGCGAGGAAGACCGGCAGGGTGGTGTCGGGCACGGTCAGCGGTGGTTCTTGGCGCGGAGCTTGGAGAACAGCCCGCCGTGCTTCGAGCCGTTGGACGCCAGCGTCGGGACCTCTTCGCCGCGCTGCTGGGCCAGCTCGACGAGGAGTTCGCGCTGGGCCTCGTCGAGTTTGGTCGGGACCACGACGTCGATGTGGACGTGCAGGTCGCCGCGGCCGTCGACGCGGCCGGAGGACCGCAGCCGCGGCATGCCCTTGCCGGTGAGGACGAGCTCGGCGTTGGGCTGGGTGCCCGGCTCGATGCCGAGTTCGTAGTCGCCGTCGACGAGGGTCGAGATCGGCACCGAGGCGCCGAGCGCCGCCGTGGTCATCGGGATGCGGAAGTTGCAGTGCAGGTCGTGGCCCTGCCGGACGAAGACCTCGTGCGGGGTCTCGTCGATCTCGACGTAGAGGTCGCCCGCCGGGCCGCCGCCGGGGCCGACCTCGCCCTGGCCGGACAGCCGGATGCGCATGCCGTCGCCGACGCCCGGCGGGATCTTCGCCGTGACGTTGCGGCGGGCGCGGATCCGGCCGTCGCCGCCGCACTGGCGGCAGGGGTCGGGGATGACCTCGCCGAAGCCGCGGCAGACCGGGCACGGGCGGGCCGTGACGACCTGGCCGAGGAACGACCGCTGGACGGACTGGACCTCGCCGGCGCCGCCGCAGGTGTCGCACGTCTTGACCGAGGTGCCTTCGCTGGTGCCCGCGCCGCGGCAGAGGTCGCAGACGATCGCGGTGTCGACGGCGATTTCCTTGTCGACGCCGGTCGCGCACTCCTCGAGGGTGAGGCCGAGCCGGATCAGCGCGTCGGAGCCGGGCTGGACGCGGCTGCGCGGGCCGCGCCCGCGCCCGCCGCCACCGCCGGCCGCGCCGAAGAAGGCGTCCATGATGTCGCCGAGCCCGCCGAAGCCGGCGAACGGGTCGCCACCGCCGCCGCGCGCGCCGCTGTCCATCGGGTCGCCGCCGAGGTCGACGATCTTGCGCTTCTGCGGGTCGGACAGCACCTCGTAGGCCGTCGTGACCTCGGCGAACTTGTGCTGCGCGTCTTCCGACGGGTTGACGTCGGGGTGCAGCTCACGGGCCAGCTTCCGGTACGCGCGCTTGATCTCCTGATCGCTCGCGTTCTTGGCCACCCCGAGGATGCCGTAGTAGTCCCTCGCCACCGTCTCTGCTTCTCCTTCTGCTCTGCCCGGCTCAGCGGCCGGCCAGGATCTGCCCCACGTAGTTGGCGACCGCCCGCACCGCGGCGATCGTGCCCGGATAGTCCATCCGGGTCGGGCCGACGACTCCCATGCCGCCGAGCACGACGTCGTCGCGGCCGTAGCCGATCGAGACGACCGAGGTGCTGCGCATCTGCTCGTCTTCATTTTCCTCACCGATGCGCACCGTGATCGCACCGGGGTTGCGCGCGGCGGCGAGCAGCTTGAGCACCACGACCTGTTCCTCGAGCGCTTCGAGGACCTGGCGCAGCGAGCCGGGGAAGTCGGCGACGTTGCGGGTGAGGTTCGCGGTGCCGCCGAGCACCAGGCGCTCTTCCGGGTGTTCGGCCAGCGACTCGACCAGCACGGTGGTGACGCGGATGAGCGCGTCCCGCAGCTCGCCGGGCGACTTGTCGGGCAGCTCGGCGACGCGCGCCGCGGCGTCGTTGAGCCGCCGTCCGGACATGGCCGCGTTGAGCACGGTGCGGAGCCGGGCGACGTTCTCCTCGGTGACGACGTCGCCGAGGTCGACCGTGCGCTGGTCGACGCGCCCGTTGTCGGTGATCAGCACCAGCATCAGCCGCGCCGGGGTGAGCGGCACCACTTCGAGGTGCCGGACCTTGGCGTTGGTCAGCATCGGGTACTGGACGACGGCGACCTGGCGGGTCAGCTGCGCGAGCAGCCGGACCGAGCGCTTGAGGACGTCGTCGAGGTCGGTGCCGCTGTCGAGGAAGGTGGTGATGGCGCGGCGCTCGGCCGCGCTCAGCGGCTTGATCTCCGACAGGCGGTCGACGAAGAGGCGGTAGCCCTTGTCGGTCGGGACCCGGCCGGCACTGGTGTGCGGCTGGGTGATGTAGCCCTCTTCTTCGAGCGTCGCCATGTCGTTGCGCACCGTGGCGCTCGACACACCCAGGTTGTGCCGTTCGACGATCGCCTTGGACCCGACCGGTTCCTGGTTGGACACGTAGTCGGCCACGATCGCGCGCAGCACTTCGAAGCGGCGCTCCTCCGCGTTGGCCACCGGTTCCTCACCTACCTCGCTCGCTGCTCGATCCGAGTTTACGGAAGCCTGAGCCGGTCGCGCTCAACACGGGCCGTCCCGCCGGGTAAAGGACACGCAAACCATTTCCCATGAATTGTCCTGGAAATACTTTTCCCGCTTGAGTGGGGAACCGAAAACCGGTTTGCTCCCTCTGATCACCGCATCCTTCCCCGACTGACGAGGTCGCCGTGAACAATTTTGACCCGGCTTCGGCCGGTATGCCCGAAATCGCCCGCCGCGCGGCCGAAGCGAAGGCTCGTCTCCAGCGTGTCTCGGCGACCGCCACGAGCGCCGACGGGGCGGTCACGGTCACCGTCAACACCGCCGGTGCGCTGCAGGAACTCAGCTTCGGCCCGCGCGCGGACGAGCTGCCGCGGGCCCGGCTGGCCCAGGCGGTCCTGGCCGCGGCCAAGCGGGCTCAGCTCGACGCGGCACAGCAGCTGACCGGCATCATGGCGCCGGTGATCGGCGAGCGCAGCGAGGCGATGGAATTCCTGCGGGAACAGATTCCGGCGCCCGAAGTCCCCGCCGAAGAAGTGCGCCGGAAACCGCCGTCCGACGACGACTTCGGCAGCCCGATCCTGCGCCGGGGGCTCTGATGACTCTGCGGGGTCTGAGGGTCGACTTCGACGTCCTCGGCGGGCACGAGGACGAGGTCCGCGAGATCGCCGCCGAGGTCCAGCAGGCGCTCGACGCCGCCGGCGCCGCCCAGGCCCTCGACTTCGACGCGTTCGGGCTGGTCGGCCAGGTCTTCGCGCTGCCCATCCAGGCGTGGGTGGACACCGCGGACAGCTTCCTGGCCGCGGCGGTCGAGGCCGGCCACGAGGTCGCCGACCGGGTGAAGACCGCGCACACCGCGTTCCGCGAGCACGAGCAGAAGACGAAGGGCCTGATCGAAGGCATCGGCAAGGAGCTGCCCGCATGACGGAGAACTCACCGGTCGCCACCGCCGAGTCGCCGGGCGGCTTCTGGAGCGGCCTGGGCGACGGCTCGAAGGGCGAGCTGGACAACCTCAACGCGCAGACCGGCGGCGCCGGCATCTTCAGCGATGCGGCGGCGACGCTCACCGACGCCACGGGCGGCGACTGGGGCAACCTCGCCATGGACGTCGGCACGGACGCCCTCGACCTGCTCGGCGCGGCGATGGATCCGCTCGGGACCTTGGCGAGCGCGGGCGTCGGCTGGCTGATCGAGCACATCAGCTTCCTCAAGGACGGCCTCGACAAGCTCGCCGGCAAGCCCGAAGCGATCACCGCCAAGGCCGTGACCTGGACGAACATCGCGAAGCAGCTCACCGAGACGGCGGAGAGCTACGAGCAGAAGGCGCGCCAGGTCGGCCGGTCGTTCCGCGACTGCGGGTCCGCGGAGGCCTACCAGCGGACGGCCGAGAGCTACGTCGGTGTCCTGCGTGGCGCGGCTTCGCACGCCGAAGGCGCGTCGACGGCGATGAACGTCGGCGCGGCGCTGGTCGGCACCGAGCGCGGGCTGATCCGCGACATGATCTCGTCGTTCGTCGGCGAGCTGATCGTCAAGGCGCTGGCCGCGCTGGCGGCGTCGTGGTGCACGTTCGGCGGGACGATCGCGGCGTTCATCGCGGACACGGTGATCGAGGGCGGGGTGCTGGCGGAGAAGATCAGCACCCGCATCGCGAAGATCGTCGAGAAGCTGGAAGGCCTGGCGAAAGGCGCGGGCAAGTCGAAGGCGGCCCTCGAAGGAGCGGCGAACGCGCTGAAGAAGGCGGGCAAGGCGGCCGACCGGATCGTGGACCGCAGCGTCGAGACGGCGGCGGGCATCGAGCGCAAGGCCGACGAGCTCAAGCAGGCCGGCCGCGAGGCGAAGCCGGCGGAAGAGAGGGCCGAAGGCTGGAAGGACGCTTGGCGGGAGAAGGTCCCCGGCGGCGAGAAGCTGGAGGGGCCGGGCAAGGCTTACTCAGAAGACGGCCGCAGCGCGCTCAAGCCGGCCGCGTGGCAGCAGGCCGGCGGCTATCCGGGGTGGAAGCCCGCGGACACGATCGGCGTGGTGACCGAAGGCCGCCGCCAGGAGAACGAGCAGTACGACCGCTACCACGAGGCCCAGGAGGCCTACGAGAAGGAGCATCCCGAAGGCGAGGCCGGATGATCGAGCAGGCTGAGGTGGAGCTGGCCAACCGGAACGGCCGGCTCCACCCGTCGCAGCGCCGCAAGCTGCTCGACTTCAATTTCTGGACCGCCGCGGTGCTGGTGCTCGCCGGGCTGGTGCTCGCCGCGCTCGCGGTCGCCGGCGGCGCGGCGGCCGCCGCGCTCCCGATCCTCGCGGTCGCCGCCTGGTTCGCGTTCGTCTGCGGGCGCCGGCTGGCGGAGGTCGGCAGCGGGCGGCTGGTGGTGGTCACCGGCTGGACCCACGACTTCGGGAAGGTGCACGGCAGGCGGCCCGAGCGCGGGCAGTACCCGATCTACCTCTACACCGTCATGGAGCGGATCTGGTTCACCTACCTGGTGGTCCAGGACCACAGCTTCCGCCTCGACGACCGCGAACTCCGGGCGCGGATCCAGGCGGACCGGACCAACGCCGTCTACCTGACTCCGCGCACGAAGACGCTGATCAACGTCCTCCCCGCCTAGACCTTCACCGGCGTGCCTCGATCACCATCTCCCCGCGGGTCACCCGGCGGAGGTGGTCACCGGCGAGCACGTCGTGCGGATACCCGAGTTCGATCGCGGCCGCCTCCTCCAGGCGAGACAGCTGCGAAGTGGTGAACCCGACCGCCAGCGCGCCCAGGTTGTCCTCGAGCTGCGCCGGGGTGCGGGCACCGACGATCGGGGCCGTCACCGCCGGGTTCCGCAGCGTCCAGGCCAAGGCGACCTGCGCGGGCGTGCGGTCCAGCTCGGCGGCGACCTGCTTCACCACCTCGGCGATCGCGAGGTTCCGTTCGGTCACCAGGCCCAGCCCGGCGTTGAAGCTGAGGCGGGGGCTCTCCGCGGACCCGGCGTCGCGGTACTTGCCCGACAGCACGCCGCCGCCCAGCGGCGAGTACGGCGTCACCCCGAGCCCGAGCTCCCGCGCCATCGGGATCAGGTCGCGTTCGGCGTCCCGCCGGATCAGGCTGTACTCGACCTGCAGCGCCACCAGCGGCGACCAGCCGCGCAGGTCGGCGATCGCCTGCATGCGCGAAACCTCCCACGCCGGGACGTTGGACATCGCCACGTACAGGACCTTGCCCTGGCGGACCAGGTCGTCCAGGCCGCGCAGGATCTCCTCCACCGGCGTCGTGAAGTCCCACACGTGCAGGTAGAGCAGGTCGAGGTAGTCCGTCCGCAGCTGCCGCAGGCTGGCCTCCACCGACGCGAACAGGCTCTTGCGGTGCGCGCCACCGGAATTCGGGTCACCGGGCCGGCGCAGCGTCGAATACTTGGTCGCCAGCACCAGGCTCTCGCGGCGCCCGCGCGCGAACTCGCCGAGCAGGCGCTCGGAACTGCCGTCGGTGTAGGTGTTCGCGGTGTCGACGAAGTTGCCACCGCGCTCGACGTAGGTGTCGAACAGCTTGCGCGCGTCTTCCTTCTCCGCGCCCCAGCCCCACTCGGTGCCGAAGGTCGCCGTGCCCAGCGCCAGCGGGGACACCCGCAGCCCGGAGCGGCCCAGCAGCCGGTAGGTGTCGAGGGTGAGCGCCATCAGGTCCTCCTGTGCTCGTGATCCATCGAGCACCAGCCTCTGCTCACCGTCGGCCAGGGGTAAGGGAAACGACTTCCTGGGAACACGAGTCCTACCTCCGGCGGTTGGACCGGGCATGATCACCCCGACCGAGGAACTGGCCGCGTTCCTGCGGACCCGGCGTGAGCGCCTGGACCCGGGCGACTTCGGCGTGCCCGCTCGACGGCAAGCCCGGCGGACCCCGGGCCTGCGCCGCGAAGAGGTCGCCGAACTGGCCGGCGTCAGCGTCGATTACGTCGTGCGGCTGGAGCAGGGGCGTGGGCTGCGTCCTTCGGCGGACGTCGTGGCGGCCCTGTCCCGGGCGCTGCGCCTGACCCCCGCCGAACGCGCCTACCTCTTCGAGCTGACCCGGCAGCGCCCGGACGGCCCCGTCGAGCCGGCCACCACCGCGGTGCCGTCCTTGGCCCGGCTGGTCGCCGACCTCTCGCCGCTGCCGGCCATGGTGATGAACCACCGCTACGACATCCTGGCCTGGAACGGCGAAATGGCGGGGCTGCTCGTGGACTTCGGCACCCTGCCGCCGCCGCGGCGCAACGCGATGTGGCTGTGCCTGCGGCACCCGGAAATCCGCGAGCGCTACGCCGACCGCGAGCGCGTGCTGCGGGACGGCATCGCCCACCTGCGCGCCGCGTGGGCCGCCCACCCGGAAGACCCGGCGTTGCTGGGCCTCATCGCCGAGTGCACCCGCGACGAGGAGTTCGCGCGGCTGTGGGCGGAGCGGGACGTCAAGGCCACCGGCCGCGGGAGCAAGGTGCTGCGCCATCCCGCGGCCGGCGTCCTCGCGGTGGACTTCGAAGTGCTCCTGCCCCTCCGGGACACCGACCAGCGGGTGATGATCGGCCGTCCCGCGGACGAGGCGAGCCGGGCCGCGCTCAGGAGTTGCGCGGGAAGCCCAGGTTGACCCCGGCGTGCGAGCGGTCCGGCCAGCGGGAGGTGACCACCTTCGTCCGGGTGAAGAAGTGGAAACCTTCCGGTCCGTAGGCGTGGCTGTCGCCGAACAGCGAGTCCTTCCAGCCACCGAAGGAGTAGTAGCCGACCGGGACCGGGATCGGGACGTTCACCCCGACCATGCCCACCTCGACCTCGTTCTGGAACCGCCGCGCGGCCGCGCCGTCGCCGGTGAAGATGGCCGTGCCGTTGCCGTACGGGTTGGCGTTGATCAGCTCCAGCGCGTCGTCGTAGGACGCCGTGCGCGCCACCGACAGCACCGGGCCGAAGATCTCGTCGGTGTAGATCGACATCTCCGGGCGGACGTGGTCGAACAGCGTCGGGCCGAGCCAGAAGCCGTCCCCGGGCACCTCGATGCCCCGGCCGTCGACCACCAGCGAGGCACCCGCCGCCACCCCGGCGTCCACATAGGACTCGACGCGCGCGTGGTGCGCCGCGGTCACCAGGGGCCCCATTTCCGACGCGGGGTCACGGCCGTCGCCGACGCGCAGCCGGGACATCCGCTCGGCAATCTTTTCGACGAGGTCGTCGCCGATCGGGTCGACGGCGACGACCACCGACACCGCCATGCACCGCTCCCCCGCCGAGCCGAACCCGGCGGACACCGCGGCGTCGGCGGCCAGGTCGAGGTCGGCGTCCGGCAGCACCACCATGTGGTTCTTCGCCCCGCCGAGCGCTTGGACGCGCTTGCCGTGCCGGGTGCCGGTTTCGTAGACGTAGCGGGCGATCGGTGTCGACCCGACGAACGAGATCGCCTTGACGTCCGAGTGGGTCAGCAGCCCGTCGACGGCGACCTTGTCGCCGTGCAGCACGTTGAGCACGCCCGCGGGCAGCCCCGCCTCGGCGAACAGCTCGGCGATGAACACCGCCGCCGACGGGTCCTTCTCGCTCGGCTTGAGCACCACGGTGTTCCCGCAGGCCAGCGCGTTGGGGACGAACCACAGCGGCACCATGGCCGGGAAGTTGAACGGCGAGATCACGCCGACCACCCCGAGCGGCTGGGCGATCGAATAGACGTCGACGCCGGTGGAGGCGTTCTCGCTGAACCCGCCCTTGAGCAGCTGGGCGGCGCCGCAGGCGAACTCGACGTTCTCGATCGCGCGGGCGATCTCGCCGGCCGCGTCGGACTCGACCTTGCCGTGCTCGCTCGTGATGATCTTCGCCAGCTCGTGCTTGCGCGCGGACAGCAGCTCGCGGAAGGCGAACAGCACTCGCGTCCGCCCTGCCAGCGACGTCCCGCGCCAGCCCGGCAGCGCCGCCTTGGCCGCGGCGACGGCGGCTTCGACCTCGGCCTCGCCGGCGAAGTCGACGTGCGCCCGGACCTCCCCGGTGGCCGGGTCGAAGACCTCGCCGGAGCGCGCGGCGGTCCCGCCGAACGGCTTGCCGTCGATCCAGTGGCTGATGCGGTCGGTCACGGCAGGCACTCCTTCACTCCGGCAACGTCCCACCAGAGTCTCCGTGCGGGCGCCACGCCAGGCCATCGGCAACGTGTACGGACTCGCCGTCGCGGCCGTACAGTCTGTCCCTGCCGATCATCTCGAGGAGCCATGTACCCGACCGTCGCCGAGGTCCTCGCGCTGCCCGTGCTGCGCCAGGGCCGTCCGCACGTCGTCGCCGGCGCCGCCGGGCTGGACGCGCCGGTGCGCTGGGCGCACGTCGCCGAGGTCGCCGACATCGCGCACCTGCTGCGCGGCGGCGAGCTGGTGCTGACCACCGGCGTCGCGCTGCCCGACGACGGCCCGGCGCTCGCCCGCTACGTCGCCGACCTGGCCGGGGTCGGCGCCGCCGGCGTCGTGGTCGAGCTGGTCCGGCACTGGAGCGACAAGCTGCCCGCCGCGCTGGTCGGCGCGGCCGAGGAGCACGGGCTCCCCCTGGTGACGCTCTCGCGCGAGACGAGGTTCGTGAGCGTCACCGAAGCGGTGAACGGCCAGATCGTCGACGCCCAGGTCGCCGAGCTGCGGGCCGCCGAGCGCGTGCACGAGACGTTCACCGCGCTGACGGTCGCGGGCGCCGAACCCGGCGTCGTCCTGGGCGAAGTCGCCCGGCTCACCGAACAGCCGGTGGTGCTGGAGACGCTGTCCCACGAGGTGCTCGCCTACGACGCGGCCGGCACCGATCCGGCCGAGCTGCTCACCGGCTGGCCGTCCCGGTCGCGGGTGGTCCAGGTCGGCGAGCGCACCGGCTACCACCCGGGGTCGGGCTGGCTGGTGACCGTGGTCGGCGCGCGCGGGCACGACTGGGGACGCCTGATCCTCGTCTGCGCCGACCAGCCGCCGCACCGCCACCGGGTGGTCGCCGAGCGGGCCGCGTCCGCGCTGGCCGTGCACCGGCTGGTCGCGAAGGAGTCCGACAGCCTCGAACGGCAGGCCCACCGCGCGGTGCTGGCCGAGCTGCTGGCCTCGCCCGCGCCGACGGCGGAGCTGCTGGCCAGGGCATCCGCGCTGGCCGTGCCGCTGCCCGGGCGGCAGCTGGTCGGGCTGGCCGTCCGGCCGCGGCTGACGGGTACGGCGCGCCCGGCGCTGTCCACCCCGCCGGTGCTGCGCGAGCTGGCCGAGGCGACGGTGCTGGCGGCGCGCCGCGCGAAGGTGTCGGCCCTGGTGGCGACGGACGACCTCGGCGTGCGGGCGCTGATCGCGCTGTCCCCCGAGGCGAACGCCGACGCCGTGCTGCACCGCCTCGCCACCGACCTCCACGAGGCCCGCGGGAGCGCCCCGGGCGTGCTCGCGGTCGGCACGACGGTGTCGTCGCCCGCCGAAGCCCGCCGGACGCTGCTGGAAGCGAGCCAGGTCGCGGCGGCGGCGCTGGGCACGGGTGCGGACCGGCCGGTGCACCGGCTGTCGGACGTCCGCCTGCGCGGCCTGCTCCACCTGCTGGCCGGCGACGAGCGCGTGACGGCGTTCGCTTTCCGCGAGCTGGGCCCGCTGCTGCAGCGCGACGCGGCTTCGGGCAGCCGGCTCGTCCAGGCGTTGCGGCACTACTGCGAGCAGGGCGGCAACAAGTCGGCGGCGGCCGCGGCGGCCCACACGTCCCGGACGGCCTACTACCAGCAGCTCGCCCGGATCGAGCAGGTCCTGGGGGTGCGGCTGGAGGACCCGGAGTCGATGTTGTCGCTGTATGTGGCCCTGCTGGCGTGGGACCTCACCCGGCCGAGCGAAGAAGACTCACCCGGACGTGTCGTGCAGTGATCGACTCCGGACGGCCGATGACACCGATATGGCCCTGATCCCTTTCGCAGCATGCTTGGTGAGCATCGGCTGTCTGGCGCCGGCGCCACCCCCGGCTTCGACGCTGCAGCTGACCACCCACGACACCGCCGGCCGGATCGGCTCGGTGGTCCTGACGTGCGATCCGGTGGGTGGCACGCACCCCAAGCGCGACAAGGCGTGCGCGGTGCTGTCGGGGGCCGGGGGTGACTTCTCGCGGATCAACGCGCGGCACCAGGCGTGCACGCTGATCTACGCACCGGTGGACGCCACGGCGATCGGGACGTGGCGCGGAAAGCCGGTGTCGTACACCACGACGTACGCAAACCGCTGCGAAGCTGATCGCGACTCGGACGGGGTCTTCGGGTTCTGACGCGCGGAAGCCGCCGGGCCGCCCCCACGACGGCCCGGTGGCTTCCGGTATCTCTTAACCACGCACTACCCGCCAGTCCGGTTCAGCCGCAGACGGTGACCGGGCCGAACGTCACTCCACGGGCCGTCGAGCGGCTCAGGTTCCACGCCGGCCAGCCGTCCGGGGTGTCGTCGCGCAGGACCTGGCGCAGCACGCACGTGCGCAGCGGTTCGTGCAGGCGGTCCGCGACGACCGGGACCACGTCGGCCGAGAAGCCGGCCAGGTAACGGTCGTCGAGGGGCTTGCCGGTGGCCGCGCGGTCGAGGTTGGCGTCGGCGATGAGGCGTTCCGGGTCCAGGACGGCCAGCACCAGCAGCGCCGCCGCGGCCGTGCCGATCGCCGCGCGGGGCAGCCACGCCGGGCGCAGCCGGACCAGGGCCGCCAGGACCAGCACGAACACCGCGCCGAACCAGAATTCGCAGACCTCGACCAGCAGCCGCAGCACGGTGAAGCCGTACGCCTGCTGATACGTCCACATGCGACTCAACGCCGAACCGACGAGCACCAGGGACAGCGCGCTGAGCGTGCCGAGCAGGACGCGCTGCCGGAGCCGGTCGGCCTTCGTCGCGTTCGGCGCCCAGCGCAGCGCCGCGGCGACGACAGCCAGCGTCAGGACGGTGACCGCGCACAGCTGCCAGAAGCCGCCGCGGGCGTACTCGGCCGACGTCAGGTTGCTGGTGCGCAGGACGTATCCGGTCCCGCCGAACAGCACGACCAGCCGCACCCCGACGAAGACGCCGAACACCACGACGAGTGCGGCGAGCGGGACCGTCCACTCCAGACCGTATCCGGTCCGGTGTGGACGGTCCACGGACGCACGCGGCGCCGGCGCGGCCAGGAAGTAGCAGGCCCCGGCGACGGCCAGGCCGACGACCGCGAAGACCGAGCACCACCGCACGAGCGTCGCGACGCTGAGCTCGGGGATGACGGCGTTGACGACGGCGGCGAAGGCGGCATCGGCGCTGGCGAGCAGCGGCACGAAGACCCCGACGAGCCCGGCGGCGGCGAGCACGGCGAGGGCGATCCGCCGGGCCACCCCGTCGCGGCGGGCGGTGAACCGACCGGCCCCGCGCCCGACCCACGGGACGGCCCGGAAGGCCTCGATCGGGACGGCGAGCATGTCGTAGAGAACGGAGTGCACGGTCCGCTCCCCGACGACGGCCAGCGACCCGGCCACCGCGGCGGCGATGACGCAGAGGACGAACAGCCACCCGGACGCCCGCACGGCGCCCACGGCAAGCAGCGCGAGAGCGAGGACGGCCCACCCGGCGCTGCGCCAGGTGAAGACGCCCGGCTCCCCTTCCCGCGAGCGCCGATCGGCGACGAAGACCCCGGTGGCGACGGCCAGCCCGGAGAGCAACCACCCCACCCCGGGCCGGTCGACGGGCAGGAAAAGCGCACCCGCAACCCCGGCCAGCCCGGCGGCGGGAAGAACGGAGGGCGGCAACGGAACGACAACGGACTTCGGCGGCGGCATCGGCCGGAGAAGAACGGGGGGAGCGGCCACGGCCACGCCCCCACCCGCGGTCGCAGCACCCGGCGGCGCAAAGGCTCCGGCACCGGCGCCCGGCGCCTCCGGGCCCCGCTCCGCGAGTGCTGCGGCACCCCCGGCCCGCCTCGACCGCGGCCCGCCGCCAACCCCCGCCGGCTCACCCCCGGCGATCCGCTTCCCCCGTGGCACACCCGCACCCGAATCCCCGCCGACCTCCGGCCCACCAGCAGCCCGCTTCCCCCGCGGCACCCGCTCCCCGGCCCCGCCCACACTGCTCTTCGGCATCTCCGCCCACTTCCCGTTCGCAAATCCCTCGGCCCGCAACCACACTGACCACCGCCCAAAAAGCCCTAAGCCGGCAGCGTCACCCGGATCCGGCTCCCCGCCGTCTGATCCACCACGCCGATCGTTCCCCCGTGCAACTCCACCGCCCACCGGGCGATCGCCAGCCCCAGCCCCGTCCCGCCGCCGGACGGCCGCTCGCCCCGGGTGAACCGCTCGAACACCCGCTCCCGGTCCGCCGGCGCGATCCCCGGCCCTTCGTCGCACACGTCGATGCGCACCTCACCCGGCCGCACCTGCGCCACCACCCGGACCTGCCCGCCCGCCGGGCCGTGGCGGGCCGCGTTCTCCAGCAGGTTCGCCACCACCTGGAACAGCCGCCCGCGGTCCGCCGTCACCACCGCCCCCTCGGGGGACACCGACACCTCGAACGTCACCCCGCGGCCCGCGAACGCCGCCTCCCCCACCACCTCGGACAACAGCGACCACAGCGAAAACGACGTTTTGTGGAGCGAAGAAGCCCCCGCGTCCAGCCGCGAGAGGTCCAGCAGCTCGTCCACCAGCGTCGCCAGGCGCCCGGTCTGCTGCAACGCCGTCTTCAACGTCCCCGGATCGGGTTGCTCGACGCCGTCGACGAGGTTCTCCAGCACGCCGTTCAAGGCCGTGATCGGCGTCCGCAGCTCGTGGGAGACGTTCGCGATCAGCTCGCGGCGCTGCCGGTCCGCGTCCCCGAGGTCCCCCGCCATCTGGTTGAACGCCTGGGCCAGCACCCCGACCTCGTCCCGCGTGGTGGCCCGGATCCGCCGCGTGTAGTCGCCTTTGGCCATCGCCCGCGCCGCCGCCGTCATCTCGCGCAGCGGCCGCGTCATCCCGTGTGCCAGGACCTGCGACAACACCAGCGCCAGCACCATCGCGGTGATCGTCGTCTTCGGCGGCAGCCAGCCGATCTGCCAGTTGAAGAACGCGAACGCGATCCCGCCGGACGCGACCATCAGGATGGCCAGCTTCAGCTTGATCGACCGGATCCGGTCGAGCGGCCGCGGAATGAAGTTCACGAGCCCGCCTCCAACGCGTAGCCGACGCCGTGCACGGTCCGGATCAGGTCCGCGCCGAGCTTGCGCCGCAGCGCCTTGATGTGGCTGTCCACCGCCCGGGTGCCCGCGGACGTGCCGTGGACGTCCCAGTCCCACACCTCCGACAGCAGGCGTTCCCGCGGCTGCACCACCCGCGGCCGCCGCGCGAAGTGCACCAGCAGGTCGAACTCGATCGGCGTGAGCTGCGCCGCGACCCCCGCCCGGGCGACGCGCCGCTGGTCGACGTCGATCTCGAGGTCGCCGAGCACGATCCGCGCCGCCGAGACACCGGCGGACGAGCGCTCCACCCGCCGCAGCAGCGCGTGCACCCGCGCGGTGAGCACCCGCATCGAGAACGGCTTGGTGAGGTAGTCGTCGGCGCCGGCCCCGAGCCCGACCAGCATGTCCGTCTCGTCGGCGCGCGCGGTCAGCATCAGCACCGGCACCGGACGGCGGCCCTGGATCCGCCGGCACACCTCCAGGCCGTCGAACCCCGGCAGCATCACGTCCAGCACCACCAGGTCCGGCTCGGACGCCGCCTCCGCCTCGACGGCGGCCGGTCCGTCGTGGACGACGTCCACCCCGAACCCCTCGGCCCGCAGCCGGGCCGCGATCGACGCGGCGATCGTGACGTCGTCCTCGACGACCAGCACCCGCCGCCCACCCAGTTCCATGACCACGACCCTAAGCACCCCCGGTGGAGACGGTTTGCGTGAAGTGTGAAGATCCTGTGGAGACGTTTCACCCTCTTTGCCGGTTCGTGACGGCCGGATGTGTGACGCAGGTCATGCATTACCGGAGCCCTTCGCGCAATCGACAGACTGCACTCCTGATCAGCGAAGAGTGAACAGACTGCCGTTGCCCCGGCGATGACCAGGCGCGCAGGATTCCGCAATGGCGCCGACACCCGCAGACCAGCGCGTGCACGACGACGGCCGGGTCGAGCTCGACCCCGCCGACGTCAGGTCTCTCGAAGGCAGCCGGTTCTTCAACGAAGAACTGGCCCCCGTCCCCGTCGAAAAACGGACCTGGACCACTTACAACTACTTCGCGCTCTGGATGGGGATGGCGCACAACATCCCCAGCTACGCCCTGGCCGCGTCGCTCATCGCACTCGGCATGAACTGGGTGCAGGCGCTCATCACCATCACGATCGGCAACATCGTCGTGCTCGCGCCGATGCTGCTCAACAGCCACGCCGGCACCAAGTACGGCATCCCGTTCCCGGTGTTCGCCCGCGCGTTCTACGGTCTGCGCGGCGCGAACCTGGCCGCGCTGCTGCGCGCGTTCATCGCGTGCGGCTGGTTCGGCATCCAGACCTGGGTCGGCGGCGAGGCCATCTACGTCATCCTCGGCCGGCTCCTCGGCTCGTGGTGGCGCGACTCCGCCGTGATCGCCGGGCAGCACTGGACGCTCTGGCTGTCCTTCGTGGTCTTCTGGATCGGCCAGATGCTCATCATCTGGCGCGGCATGGAGGCGGTCCGCCGGTTCGAGAACTGGACGGCGCCGCTGGTGTCCGTCGGCTTCCTGATCATGCTCGGGTACGTGCTGGTCAAGGCGGGCGGCTTCGGCCCCATCCTGTCCGAACCCGGTCAGCTCGGCTGGGGCCCGGACTTCTGGAAGGTGTTCGCGCCCGCCCTGATGGCGATGATCGCGTTCTGGTCGACGCTGTCGCTGAACATGCCGGACTTCACCCGGTTCGGCGGCAGCCAGCGCAAGCAGGTCCGCGGCCAGATCCTCGGCCTGCCGACGACCATGACGTTCATCGCGATCGTGGCCATCCTGACCACCTCGGGCGGCAAGCTGCTCTACGGCGAAGAGCTGTGGGACCCGTCGAAGCTCGCGGACAAGTTCTCCAGCCCGATCGTGGTCGTCGTGGCCCTGATCGCGCTGGTGCTGGCGACGATCTCGGCGAACCTCGCGGCCAACGTCGTCAGCCCGTCCTACGACTTCTCGAACGCGTTCCCGAAGAAGATCACGTTCGCGGTCGGCGGCGGGATCACCGGCGTCATCGGCGTCCTCATCCAGCCGTGGCGGCTGTACTCCGACCCGAACATCTACATCTTCGCCTGGCTCGGCTTCTACGGCGGCCTGCTCGGCGCGGTCGCCGGGGTGCTCGTCGCCGGGTACTGGGTCATCAACCGCACGAAGCTCCGTTTGAAGGACCTCTACACACCCGATGGGGTGTATTGGTTCACCGGCGGCTGGAACTGGCGCGCACTGGTCGCGACGCTGGTGGGAGCCGTATTGGCAGTAGGAGGCGCGTACGGCGGGCCGTTCCCCGCCGACGGGCTCATCCCGTTCCTCAAGCCGCTTTACGACTACAACTGGGTGGTCGGCCTGGTCGGCGCGTTCGTCGTGTTCGCCGCCCTGTCCCTGCCCTTGTCCACAACGAAGGAGGAAATCAGTGAGCGTGGTTCGAGCCGGCCTGATCCAGCAGCGGTGGACGGGTGACAAGGAGTCCATGATCAAGGCGGCGGTCGACCACATCGGCACCGCCGCTTCCCAGGGCGCCCAGGTCGTCTGCCTACAGGAGCTGTTCTACGGGCCGTACTTCTGCCAGGTGCAGGACGCCGACTACTACTCCTACACCGAGGCCATCCCGGACGGGCCCACCACGAAGCTCATGCAGGAGGTGGCCGAGCGCCACGGCGTCGTGCTGATCGTGCCGATGTACGAGGTCGAGCAGCCCGGCGTCTACTACAACACCGCCGCGGTGATCGACGCCGACGGCACCTACCTCGGCAAGTACCGCAAGAACCACATCCCGCAGGTGAAGGGGTTCTGGGAGAAGTTCTACTTCCGCCCCGGCAACCTCGGCTACCCGGTGTTCGACACGGCCGTCGGCCGCATCGGCGTCTACATCTGCTACGAGCGGCACTTCCCGGAGGGGTGGCGCGCGCTCGGCCTGGCCGGGGCGAAGATCGTGTTCAACCCGTCGGCGACCAGCCGCAGCCTGTCGCAGTACCTGTGGAAGCTGGAGCAGCCGGCGGCCGCGGTGGCGAACGAGTACTTCGTCGGCGCGATCAACCGGGTGGGCGTGGAACCACTGGGCGACAACGACTTCTACGGTCAGACGTACTTCGTCGACCCGCGCGGGCAACTGGTCGGCGACGCCGCCTCCGACACCGAAGACGAGGTCGTGGTGCGCGACCTCGACCTGTCGCTGCTCGAGGAGGTCCGGAACACCTGGGCGTTCTACCGAGACCGCCGCCCGGACACCTACGGCCCGCTCGCGGAGGCCTGATGACCACGCTCATCCAGGGCGGTCAGGTCGTTTCGCCGTCGGGTGCTTTTGCGGCGGACGTCCTCGTCGACGGTGAGACCATCGCCGCCGTCGGGGCGCCCGGCACGCTGACCGGCGACGAGACGATCGACGCCACCGGGAAGTACGTGCTGCCCGGCGGCATCGACGCCCACACCCACATGGAGATGCCGTTCGGCGGCACGCACTCGGTCGACACGTTCTCGACCGGGACGACGGCGGCCGCGTGGGGCGGCACGACCACGATCATCGACTTCGCCGTGCAGGCCAAGGGCACGTCCCTGTTGTCCACTCTGGACAAGTGGCACAGCAAGGCCGACGGCAACTGCGCGATCGACTACGGCTTCCACATGATCGTCTCCGACGTCAACGACCAGTCGTTGAAGGAGATGGAAGCCTGCGTCGACGGCGGCGTCGGCAGCTTCAAGATGTTCATGGCGTACCCGGGGGTGTTCTACTCCACGGACGGGGAAATCCTGCTCGCGATGCAGAAAGCCCGCGAAATCGGCGCTACGATCATGATGCACGCGGAAAACGGCATCGCGATCGACCAGCTGGCGGCGCAGGCGTTCGAAGCGGGCAAGATCGACCCGGTGCAACATGGCCTGACCAGGCCGCCGGAGCTGGAAGGAGAGGCGACATCGCGGGCGATCCAGCTGGCGAAGGTGACCGGCGCACCGCTGTACATCGTGCACCTGTCGGCCTCGCAAGCGCTTGCGGCGGTGGCGGAAGCGCGTAACGACGGGCAGAACGTCTTCGCGGAGACGTGCCCGCAGTACCTGTACCTGTCCATTGAGGACCTGGCGAAGCCGGACTTCGAGGGCGCGAAGTACGTGGCCTCACCGCCGCTGCGGGAGAAGTCACACCAGGCCGACCTGTGGCGCGGGTTGCGGACCAACGACCTGTCCGTGGTGTCCACCGACCACTGCCCGTTCTGCTTCAAGGACCAGAAGGAAATGGGCCGCGGCGACTTCCGGGCCATCCCGAACGGGATGCCGGGCGTCGAACACCGGATGGACCTGCTGCACCAGGGTGTCGTGGCGGGCGAGCTGACGCTGGGCCGCTGGGTCGAAACGTGCTCGGCCACACCGGCGCGGATGTTCGGGCTGTACCCCAAGAAGGGAGTCATCGCGGCGGGTTCGGACGCGGACATCGTGATCTACGACCCTTCGGCGACGCAGACGCTGTCGGCCGAGACACACCACATGAACGTGGACTACTCGGCGTACGAAGGATTCGAGATCACCGGGCGCGTGCACACGGTGCTTTCGCGCGGGCGTGTCGTCGTTTCGCCGGACGGGTTCACCGGATCGACGTCACACGGCAAGTTCCTGTCCCGCTCCCTCAACCAGTATCTGAATTGAGGTAGCCATGGACTTCGGAATCGTGCTGCAGACCGACCCGCCCGCGCGGGACGTCGTGCGGCTCATGAAGGACGCCGAGAGCGCCGGGTTCCGGTACGGGTGGACGTTCGACTCCTGCGTGCTCTGGCAGGAACCGTTCGTCATCTACTCGGCGATCCTCGCGGCCACGTCGTCGCTGATCGTGGGACCGATGGTGACCAGCCCCGGCACGCGCGACTGGTCGGTGATGGCGTCGACCTTCGCCACGCTCAACGACATGTACGGCAACCGGACCGTGTGCGGCATCGGCCGCGGCGACTCGGCGCACCGGGTGGTCGGCAAACCGCCGTCCACGCTGGCCACCGTCCGCGACTGCATGCACGTGGTCAAGGACCTCGCCGAGGGCCGCGCGGTGACCATGAACGAGAAGACCGTGCAGATCCCCTGGATCTCGAACGGCCGGCTCGAGATGTGGATGGCCGGCTACGGGCCGAAGGCGCTGCAGACGGTCGGCGAGCACGCCGACGGCTTCATCCTCCAGTGCGCCGACCCGGCGATCGCCCGCTGGACGATCGGCGCGGTCCGCGACGCGGCCCGCGCGGCCGGACGTGACCCGGGCGGCATCACGATCTGCGTCGCGGCCCCGGCGTACGTCGGCGACGACCTGCCGCACCAGCGCGAACAGCTGCGCTGGTTCGGCGGGATGGTCGGCAACCACGTCGCGGACCTGGTGGCGCGGTACGGTTCGTCGGGCGCGGTACCGCGCGAGCTGACCGACTACATCCGCGAACGGGAAGGCTACGACTACAGCCACCACGGCAGGGCGGGCAACCCGTCGACGGAGTTCGTCCCCGACGAGATCGTCGACCGGTTCTGCCTGCTGGGGCCGGCGTCCGCCCACGTCGAACGCCTCCAAGAGCTGGCCGAGCTGGGCGTGGACCAGTTCTCGCTGTACCTGATGCACGACGACCGCGAGGCCACGCTGGCGTCCTACGGTTCGCAGATCATCCCGAAGCTCACCACCTGATCGAGTTGCGGTTTACCCCACCCCGGATTCGGTGGCTTACCCCAATGCGCCACCGTGTCCGGGGCGGGACGATCTTGGCATGACCTCTCGGAAACTCCGCACGGCGACGGCGCTGGGGGCCGCCGCGCTCGCGGTGGGCGCCCTCGCCCCCGTGGCCGCGGCGAGCCCCGCCCGGATCGTCTGGGAACCCTCCTGCCAGGCCGGCTACGAATGCGGCCACCTCGACGTCCCACTGTCCTATCAGGACCCATCCGCGGGCACGGTGCGGCTCGCGGTGGGCCGGTTGCCCGCCACCGACCAGGCCCACAAGCTGGGCACCATCTTCTACAACCCGGGCGGCCCCGGCTCGTCCGGCCGGTTCGCCCCCGCGCTGACGCCGGCCTTGCACGCCCGCTTCGACATCGTCGGCTTCGACCCACGCGGCGTCGGGGCCAGCTCGAAGATCCACTGCTTCACCGATCCGTCGCAGCTCGAAGTGCTGCAACACGCCCTCGGCACGTTCCCGCTGACGCATGCGGCCGAACAGCAGCAGATCGCCGACACCCGCGTGGTCACGGATCTCTGCGAGCAGAACGCGGGCCCGCTGGCCGGCCACCTCTCGACCGGGACGATCGCCCGCGACCTCGACCGGCTGCGAGCGGCGTTCGACGAGCCGAAGCTGCGCTACTACGGGAAGTCGTACGGCACGTACCTCGGCGAGACGTACGCGAACCTGTTCCCCGGCCGAGTCGAGGCCATGGCGCTCGACGCGGTCGACGACCCGGTGCGCTGGTCGACCGGCCCCGGTCCGATGAGCTATCGCCTGCAGGGCTTCTCCGACGCCCCACGGGCCCTCCAGTCCTTTCTGGACTCTTGCGCGGCCCGCTGCGCCTTCGACTATGCCGCCATCCTCGACCGCTTGACGGCCGGCCCGATCACGGTGACCGAGACGACCGGGCGGCAGGTCGCCGTCACCTACCAGAGCGCCATCGCCCGCATCCACGACTACCTGACCGACACTCGGTCGGCGCCTCAACTGGCGGCGTTCCTCCAGGCTCTCGCCGACCCTGCTTCGCCGGCACCGGCCGCCCAGGGCGGCCCACCGGACATCGATTCCCTGCTGGGCGGCGGCGCCACGCTGTGCTCGGACGCGGCGAACCCGCGCGACCCGGCCGCCTGGTGGGCCTACGCCGATCGAGCAGACCGCGTCGCCCACGGCTTCGGCCGGTACGACGTCTACAAGACGCTGCCGTGCGCGACTTGGGAGGTCACGGACCCGGGCCGCTACGCCGGACCGTGGAACCGCCCGACGGCCCCGATCCTCCTGCTGGCGAACCGCCAGGGCGACCTGGAAACGCCGTACGCCGGAGCGCAGCGGACCGAGCGCCTGCTGGCCAACGCGCGCTTGCTGAGCCTCGACACGTACGGCCACGGCTCCCGAGGCAAGAGCGCCTGCATCGACGGCCGGCTGGACGGCTACTTCACCACGGGCGCGCTACCGGCACCGGACACGGTCTGCGCCCCGGACCGCGGCCCGTTCGCCGCGGCGTTCCCGGGCCCGGCCTGACAGCCGCTTTCCGGGGGGCCGCCGCACCACAGACGGCCCCACGGAAAGCGCGGCGTCACGCGACGGCCCCACCCCATTTGAGCGGAGTCGCCAGAGAGGAATTCAACGACGTGCAGTACGCGTAGGAAATGGTGCCCGACGCCGCCACCGCTCCCTGGGCGATCCTGCCGTTCTTGCACTTGGCGAAACCGAAGAACGCCGCACCGGTACACCGGACACCCGCGGTGTTCGCGTCATGCCAGGCCAGACTGCAACTCAGCTTCAACTGCGTCCCGCTGGGCGCGGCCGATGCCGGGCCGGCGCCCGCCACGGCGAGGCCACCGCCGAGAGCGAGCAGAGCGAGCCCAAAGCCCGTACGTTCACGCATGTTCATGACAAACTCCGATTCCTGGATTGGGGGTGGCCGGGCTAACGCAGCTTGAACATGCC
Source organism: Amycolatopsis sp. NPDC005003 (assembly GCF_053600695.1). Taxonomy (NCBI): domain Bacteria; kingdom Bacillati; phylum Actinomycetota; class Actinomycetes; order Pseudonocardiales; family Pseudonocardiaceae; genus Amycolatopsis; species Amycolatopsis sp. NPDC005003. The sequence continues at coordinate 22,041 of NZ_JBSGAI010000004.1, forward strand.
GGCGTCGAGTCCGCCACCTCGGCAGTCGGCGTGGTTGTACTCGAACCTCCACCCGGTCGTCACCTGCCCACAGCCGCCGACGAACTGCCCCCTGACCTTGACATCCCGCCCCGTGCCGGCGCACTTGACATGGAGCTGCTCGACGGAGCCGACCCAGCCCACCCAGCTCTGACAGCCATACGCGCCGGCACTGTTGAAACCGATCCAGCCGGTTTCGGCCTCGGCTGTCCCGGCCGAGAACGCGATGGCAGGTGCGGCGAGCGCCACGACGGCAGCGGCAGCAAGCTTGCGCATCTTCGAATCTCCCTCCTCGGAGCACGGTCGCTCCACCTGGCCAGCATGTGGAGGTACCCGTGTCGGGATCTTGTGGTTTCCTTGAAAGCGCAGGCCACAACCGAATCGCGGAATGGCATCTCAGCCGGGGGAGGACGAGATGACAGTGGAGTTTCTGCTGCTGGGGCCGGTCGAGGCCCGGCGTGCCGGGCAGGTTCTCGACCTGGGACCGCCCCGCCGGCGGGCCGTGCTCGTCGCACTCCTGGCCGACGTCACCACCGTCGTCTCCGTGGATCAGCTGGTGTATCGGGTATGGAGCGATCATCCGCCGTTGCGGGCCCGGGATACTTTGCACAGCTACCTTTCCCGGCTGCGGAGCGCGGGAATCGACATTCGCCGGCGGTCCGGTGGTTACACTCTCGTCGCCGAAGAGGAAGCCGTTGACCTGCACCGGTTTCGCCGGCTGGTCGGGCGGGCGCGCGCGACGGATCGGGTGGAGGCGGCGGCGGAGCTGCTCGGCCAGGCGCTGAACCTGTGGCGTGGCCAGCCGTTCGGCGAACTGGACAGTCCGTGGCTGGCCGGGTTGCGTGGCCCGCTGGAGCGGGAACGGATGGCGGCCGAGCTGGACTACGCGGACCTGCGGCTGCGCCTCGGCCGGCACGCCGAACTGGTGACCGAGCTGCCGGCCCGGATCGCCATGAACCCGGCTGACGAACGGCTCGCCGGCCAGTTCATGCTCGCGCTCTACCGCTGCGGCCGGCAGGCCGAGGCACTGGCGCACTACGAACGGCTCCGCCTGCGCCTTGCCGACGAGCTGGGCGCCGATCCCAGTCCGCCGTTGCGCCGGCTGCACCAGCGGATCCTCACCGCGGCCCCCGTCCTGGACGCACCCGCCGCCCATCGACAAGAGATCCCGACGCCGAGGCAACTTCCGCCGGCGCCGCGCCACTTCGTCGGCCGCGACACCGAACTCGCCCAGCTCACCGCCGTGCTGACCGGCCCGCAGGCGGGGCAGCCGGCGGTGATCACCGGCACCGGCGGGGTGGGCAAGACGTGGCTCGCCCTGCACTGGGCCCACCGGCACGCCGAGCGATTCCCCGACGGCCAGCTGTTCGTCGACCTCCAGGGCTTCAGCGCGGACGGGCAGCCGATGGATCCGGCCACGGCCGTACGTGGCTTCCTCGACGCCCTCGGTGTCGACGCGGAGTCGATCCCGGTGAGCGCGCACGCCCAGAGCGCCCTGTTCCGTAGCATCGTGGCAGGTCGGCGCCTGCTCGTCGTGGTCGACAACGCCCGGAGCGCGGACCAGGTCGTTCCCCTGCTCACCGGCAGTCCCGGGTGCACCGTGGTCGTCACCAGCCGCGACCGGCTCAGCGAGCTGGTCGCCCGGCACTGCGCGTCGCCGGTGCTGGTCGACGCCTTCACCGAAACCGAGGCCCACCAGGTGTTGTCCGGGCGGATCGGCGCCGAACGGGTAGCCGCCGAACCCGCAGCGGTGCGGGAGCTGCTCACGTCGTGCGCCGGATTTCCGCTGGCGCTCGGCATCGTGGCCGGACGGGCGGCGTCCAGGCCCGACTTCTCGCTCGCGGACCTCGCCGCCGAACTGCGCGACGCCGGCACCCGGATGGACGTGCTCGACGACGACAACCCCGCCGTGAGCTTCCCGTGCGTGCTGTCCTGGTCCCGGGACACGCTGACCCCGGCGCAAGCACGGGCGTTCGCGCTGCTCGGCTGGGCACCGGGCCCGGACATCGGCCTGGCCGCGGCGACGACGCTCGTCGACCTGCCCACCAGCGCGACCCGGTCGGCGTTGCGCGCGTTGGAAAACGTCCATCTCGTGCAGCAACGCAGACCCGGCCGGTGGGCCATGCACGACCTCGTCCGCTTGTACGCCTCCGACGGGACCCGGCAGCACGAACACGAGCAGGCGCTGCACCGGCTGCTCATCTGGTACCTGCACACCGCCGAGGCCGCGCGGACGGTGTTCGACCCGCATCGGGTCCGCATCATCGATCTCGAACCACTGCCGTCCGGCTGTGTCGTCCCGCAGTTCCGGGATTACGAGAACGCGTTGGCCTGGTACGAAACCGAACGCGCCAACCTCCGCGCGGCCGTGCTCGCCGCCGTCCCGCTCGGTCTGCCGGCCGTGGCGTGGCAACTGGCGTGGGTGCTGCTCAGCTTCTACTACCGGCGTAGTCACTGGCCCGACTGGGTGACCGTCTACCAGGTCGCGCTCGACGCCACCCGAGCCCTGGGCGAAACCCGTGGCGAGGGCATCATCTGGCGTGGTCTGGGGGTGGTGTACAGCGACCTGCACGAGTTCGATACCGCAGTCGAGTGCCACCGCCGCGCCCAGGCGATCTTCGAGGAGATCGGTGACCTCCACGGCCAGGCGTGGAACCTCAACAACCTGGGCGTCGTGCACGTCGAGATGAATGCGATCACCGACTCGGCGAACTGTTTCCAGCGAGCTTTGGCACTGTTCAGGAAAACCGGGGACAGGCAGGGGGAAGCCATCTCCCTGAACAATCTCGGCGACGCCGAACGGCTGCGGGGCCGGCCGGCGGCGGCTGTCGAATGCCTCACCGGCGCGTTGGACATCCAACGGAACCGGGACGACCAGGCCGGCCTGCAGTTCACCCTGCACACCCTCGGTGACCTGTACCGCGGCACCGGCAAGCCGGAGACGGCGGTGACCCACTACGAACAGGCCCTCGCCATCAGCCGGCACCTGAACGACGACCGCTCCGCCGCCCGCACGCTCTCCCACCTCGCCGAGGCGCTCTACACGCTCGGAAACATCGGCATGGCGAACCACTACTGGCGGATGGCGAGGAGCATTTCCACCGAACTGGGCATCCGCGAGCACACGGTGCCGGTCCAGGACGCCGTCGTGGCGAAGTGACCCGTCAGCGGACGCACGACCGGCCGCGGAGGGCGAAGTCGCCCTGACGGATCAGCTCGGCGTGCACGACCGAAGGTACGCCATCGCCGCTTCGGGATCGCCGAGCCAGCCTTCGTAGTCGGCCGGGTTCTCGAAGAGGTGGGCGAACCGGTGCGCCACCGCGGGCACGTGCTGCGCAGTGTCCAAAGTGGCCAGAACGTGCTCCGGCGGCGGGGCGAGGAGGTCGTTGTTGAACCGCGTCGCGTGCCGGGCGTGGTGCCAGTACCGGGCGAACGCGTCGCGCATGAACTCCTCGTCGAACGGCCGGTCGCCGCGCTCCACGATGGCCTCCTGGTAGGCGTGCGCCGCCCGGGCGGCCATGTTGGCGCCCTGGCCGCCGATGGGGTCGTTGGTCACCGCGGTGTCGCCCATGGCGAGCACCTTCGCCCCGGACGGCAAGGTTCCCACCGGCTGCCGGACGATCGGCGTGATGCGGCCGTGCAGCAGTTCGGACGGTGCCACCGGATGGGCGTCATCGAGCAGCGTGGCCTGCCACGGGTAGTGCGCGCGCAGCAGCTTCCGCGCGGTCTCGTAGTGCTGTTCGACGTCGGCGACACCGTCCCAGACGTCCATCGGGCCGCCGGGCACGCCGAAGAAGCCGATGCCGTGCACGGGCCCGTGCACGGAGAGCACCGGCAGCAGGAAGAACTCGCCGACCTGTGACATCCCGAAAGTGAGCCCGGGAACGGCATCGAGTTTCCCGGCCACATAGGTGATCCCGATCGCCCGCTGCGGCTCGCGGTACGGCGAACGCTCGTCGTCGCGCGGGAAGAGCGCGTCGAACTGCGGCCCGCGCCCGGCGGCCACGACGAGCAGCTCGAACTCGCGGGCGCACTCGTCGAGCTCGTCCGGGCCGATCCGGCGGATCCGCAGCTCGCCGCCGAGGCGTTCGAACTCGGCCATCCAGTCCGACACCTTGACACGCTGGTCGACGGACTGCGCCGGCCGATCGAGCCCCACCCGCCAGGCGATCGCCGGCTCGGCACCTTCCCCGGCGGCCGCGAAGGAGACTTCCCCGACCGGCGGGGCATCGGCGTCCCAGAAGTTGATGCCGAGCTCGCGTTCGCGGTCCAGGGCCGGAGCGAACAGGCACTGGTTGGAGATCAGCCGCCCGGCCCGCACCTCCTCGGCCGGCCGCTCGGCGAACACCGTGACGTCGTAGCCCTGTTGCCGCAGTCCGATGCCGAGGACCAATCCCGCTTGCCCCGCACCGACGATCCCGATCCGCCGCATGGCCGCCCTCCCCGGAAATCCTTTACTGCCAACGTACTCGGCGCGCGGCGGAAATCCCTGCCCGATCGGGCCGAATCAACCTCCCCCGGCGTCGCGGTGCAGCCGGAAGCCGGCGAAGCTGACGAGCAACAGCACCGCACCCGCGATGAGCACGAGCAGGGCACCACCCACCACACCGCCGGTCAGGTCCCAGACAGCTTCCGGCACGGCGATGCTCACGGCGGCGACCCCCGCGACGAGCAGCACCCAGCTCCGTTCCCACCGCAGCAGGGCGAGGCACCCGGCGCCCAGGACGAACGTGAGCAGGTAGGCCGCCGGCGCGGCGCGCTCGTCGCCGAGGAGCTGCTGGAAGCCGGCGACCGCGAGCGCCAGCCCCGCGACCAGCCCGGTCTGCCGGTGCGGCACCACCCGCCCGAAGGCGAGGCCGGCGACGAGCAACCCACCGGCGGCGACCGCGAGCCCGGCGTTCAGCGAGGTGATGCCGACGGTGGCGTCGAGGGTGCGGAGGATCGTCGCGGCAAGGAACCCGGCCGAGGCGAGCACCCCGGGAACGGACGGGACGAGCACATACCCCACGACGGCGACCACCAGCCCGGCCCCACAGGCCACGGCGCCGCTCCCGGCCCGATCGGTCAACGCAACGGCAACAGCGGCGGCCACGGCACCGGCACCGAGCGCCAGCAAGGTCCCGGAAATGCGCCCGCGTACCGCCGGCCGGCCATTCAGTCCCCCACTGGCAGCGCCCCCGGCGGCGAGCAGCACGACGGCCGCGGCCCCGGTGACGAAGGTCCGGGCGAACTCGCCCCACCGCCCCCACGACGTGGCAACGAGCAAGACGGCCCCGACGAGAACCAGACCACCCCCGAGGTAGCCGGCCACCTCCGCCCAGGGAACCCGCACCCGCCGCGGCTCGCGAACCCGCAGCGCCCGCTCGACGGCATCGGCCTGTTCCGGAGACAACACGGCATCCCCGACGAGCTGATCGAGAACCTCCCGCACGGACGGCTCACTCTTCATGCCGGAATTGTCCGCCTGACCAGAGCCCGACGACAGGGCCACAGGACCTCACCGGCAGGACTTTCACCCGGAGTACTCAATCCATCAGCGCCCAGCAGACGCCAAGGATTCGCGCTCCGGCCCACCTCCGCGTTCGTTCTTCACCGCCGGAAATCCCGCGCTGCGGTAACACGCGGAACTAGTCTGCCGATCTAGACGACGAGTTCCACGGCCGAGCCGGGGCGACGACCGACCATCTTCTCTTTGACCGCATCACTTCCGCACAGAACGGTACCGGCATGGACATCGCGGAGCGCGCGCAAGCACTCGCCCTGAAGATTCGCAAGCACAAGGAAGGCATCGAAACCGAAGAGGCGACCAAGAACGCCTTCGTGATGCCGTTCATCAGCACGGTTCTCGGTTACGACGTGTTCAACCCGGCCGAGGTCATCCCCGAGTTCACCGCCGACGTCGGCACCAAGCGAGGCGAGAAGATCGACTACGCGATCGTGCACAACGGCCAGGTGCAAGTCCTCGTCGAGGCCAAGAAGATCAACGACCCGCTGCGCATCGAGCACGCTTCTCAGCTTTTCCGTTACTTCGCCGTCACGAACGCCCGCATTGCCATCCTCACCAACGGCCAAGTGTACGAGTTCTACACCGATCTCGACGCACCGAACCGGATGGACGCCAAGCCGTTCCTCGTGCTGGACTTCAGCGACATCGACGACACCCTGCTCCCCGAACTGGCCAAACTGACGAAGGAATCCTTCGACCTCGACTCGGTGATCAGCGCCGCAGGAGAACTGAAGTACATCGGGCAGCTGAAGCGGATCCTCGCGGCTCAGTTCAAGGAGCCCGAGGACGAATGGGTCAAGTTCCTGACCACCCGGGTGTACGAAGGGGCGTTCACCCAGAAAGTCCGTGACCAGTTCGGCCCCCTCGTGGCCAAAGCGGCTCGTCAGTTTCTGAACGAGCAGGTCAACGACCGTCTGAAGAACGCGCTCGGCGGGCCCGACTCCTACGTGAGCGTGTCGAGCGGCAGCACCGTCCAACCGGAGCAGCAGGAGCCGGCGCCCGTTGCCGATGCCGGTTCGGGCGAGGAAAACGAACGGGTCGTCACAACCGAGGAGGAGCTCGAGGGCTATCGGATCGTTCGCGCCATCGTCTGTGCCGAGGTGCCCGCTTCAAGGGTCGCCGCCCGCGACACCCAGACATACTTCGGCGTCCTCCTGGACGACAACAACCGGAAGCCGATCGCGCGGCTGTGGTTCAACCGGTCGAAGAAGTACTTGGGCGTTTTCGACGAGAACAAGGTCGAGACCCGCCTCCCGATCACCGCGGTCGAGGACATCTACCAGCACGCGAACCACCTGCGCAACACCGTGGCGAGGTACCTCGACGCAACGCGCCCGCAGGGTGCCACGCCCGAAGTGGTTGCCCCGGCATAGTCCGCCAGAGCTGGTGAAGCCCGCGGAGTTCGGCGGGCGGGAGTGGATCGAGGCCAAAAGACAGCGTCCCTGTCTTTCCTCAGCCCCCTGGTGAACGCCAAGCCGTCTAGTCCACCAGCGCCTGGTAGACCAGCTGCCGCAGCTGGGGGCGCAGGCGGTACGTGCTCGACGGCAGCAGCTGGGTGTAGAAGCCCACCGTCAGATCCTCGTCCGGGTCCACCCAGAACGCCGTCGAAGCCGCGCCTCCCCAGGCGAACTCTCCCGCCGACGACAACGTCCGGGCCTTCACCGGGTCCTCCAGCACCGAGAACCCGAGGCCGAAACCGTGGCCGTCGAACGGCATCTCGGCGAACAACGGGCGGCCGAACGCCTCGAGGTCCACCCGGCCCGGCAAGTGGTTGCTCGCCATCAGCGCCACCGTGCGCGGGGACAGCAGCCGCACGTCGTCGAGGGCGCCGCCGCGGAGGAGCATCTCGGTGAAACGCCAGTAGTCCGGTGCCGAAGACACCAGGCCGCCGCCGCCCGAGAGGCAGTCCGGGCGGGTTGTTCCCAGGCGGCCGAACGCGTCGTTGCGGGCCGCTCGGCCCGATGCCGGGTTGCGGACGTACATCGCCGCCAACCGGTCCGGCGACGCGGCGACGAAACCCGTGTCCGTCATGCCCAGCGGCGCGAAGATCCGCGTCTCGAAGAACTCGTCCAGCGGAAGGCCGGACACCACCTCGACGAGCCGGCCGAGCACGTCGGTGGCGATCGAGTAGTTCCACTCCGCGCCCGGCTGGAACAGCAGCGGCAGCGACGCCCACCGCTCCGAGCAAGCAGCCAGGTCGAGACCCGGTGGCGTGCCCCACTCGAACCCGGCCGCGCGGTAGATCGCGTCCACCGGGTGGCCGTGGTGGAAGCCGTAGGTCAGGCCCGCCGTGTGCGTCAGCAGGTGCCACACCCGGATCGGTGAAGTGGCGGGCTCGGTCGACGGCGCCAGCGCCGATCCCTTGACGTACACGCGCGGCGAAGCGAACTCCGGCAACCAGCGCGAGATCGGGTCGTCGAGCTCCAGCAGGCCCTCTTCGGCGAGCATCATCGCCGCGACCGACGTGATCGGCTTGGTCATCGAGAAGATCCGCCACAGCGTGTCCGTCTCGACCGGCAACCCGGCTTCGACGTCACGCGCCCCGCCACGGCCGATGTGGACGATCCGGCCGTGCCTGCTCACCACCGCGAGCCAGCCCGGCAACCGGCCATCCTCGACATACCGGTCGAAATGCCCGTCGATCCGGGAAAGCCGCGTCGCGTCGAAGCCGACCTCGGCCGGGTCGACGTCCACCGCGAAATCCGCCATGCGCCGAGATTACCAATCCGGCCGGTCAGATCCGGTCGTCGGCTTCTTCGAGCTGGATCCGGCCGCGGCGCATCGTGAAGTACCTGATGCGCCGGGCGTCCAGCCAGCCCACCGAATCTTCCCGACCGCCGGACGCCAAGCCGCTGAAGCCGTCGTGGTCCTTGAAGGTCAGGTCGATCATCCGCTCCCCGTCGAGGTCGGCGACGAAAACGTCGCGGCCGAGCCCGTTGGGCTGTTTCGACTGGAACGCGAACCTGGGCTCTTCACCGGGCCGGGCGGCCAGGAACGGCTGCCCGGTCCGCCCGTCGGCCCAGAGGTCGTCCTGGTGGCGGATACCCATCCGGAGAACGGCGGTGTAGCGCGAGCGGGCCACCGCGGTCGTCCCGTCGTAAGCCACCGCCACCACCAGACCCGCGGTCCCGTGCCGGGACCGGACCAGGAACCGCCCGGTCCCGGGCTCTTCGGCGACGAACGGCACGATGCCGCCGTTGTCGAGCAAGCAGAGCACCGAGAAGGCGGCAGAATCGGCGGAATCGAGCCCTTGGAGGTAGGCCACGTCGGTGATCAGGTACACGGCGATCCGGTGGCGTGGCTCGTCACGCACGCCGGAAACGACCATCTCGTGGGGAAAGGCGAACACCTCCGCGGAATCCGGCAGCACCCCACCGGACCGGACGAGCTCCTCGATCTCCACCGGATCGAACAAGTCGGGCCGCGTCAGGAGGAATTCGTTGACTTCGAGGTCGCTGCCGGCCATCGCTTCGCCGAGCAGGAAGGCCGCCGGCAGGGTGCGAAGCCGTTCGCGCGGGAAGACTTTCCGCTGCGGGCCGTCGCCGCAGCTGACGGCTTCGACCCGGAGACCGTCGTTCACCGGGAGCAGGTCGATGTCCGCCGTGGCACGGCGGTACTCGACGAAGCGAGGCGACCGGCTCGGGTGGTCCGCGTAGGTCAGAACGGTCGAAGCCCGCCACGGTTCCCGCACATACCGGCCGAGGACGTGCACGTTGCGCGCGAAGGCGAACAGGTCCGCGGTGTCGGTGCCACGCTGGTTCGGCCGCGGCAGGCCCCGCGAGGCCAGACGTCGTCTCAGCTCGACGTACATCCGTCCGAGAGTCAGCTCTTCGGGCGCACCCGGGACACCGGCCCGCACGAGGTCGATCAGTTCGCCCGTGAACGAGGTCCAAGCGAACTCCTGCTCGGCGAGCGGGACGACGTGAGCCGTGTGATCGCTGGCGGTCATCGTGTAGACCCCGCGGGTGTCCGTGCTGTCGGCCGCGGTGGCCGAAACCCCGGAGAGCGTCTCGATGGCGCGCCCGGAATAGCAGCAGTCGATGATCGACACCTTGACCCGCGCCGGGCTTTCGAGCAGAGCCTGCTTGACCCGCCGGTACTCGAGCCCGGTGATGTCCGCGAGGTCCGCTTCGGTGTCCGACAGGGTGAGGCACAGCTCGCCGGAAGGCGTGATGGTGCCGTGGCCCACGTAGTACAGCAACAGGACGTCTTCGGTTTCCCGGCTAAGGCGCAGGAGCAGTTTGGCCAGGTCGACCACGCCGACCGGGTTTTCGATCAACGTGACGCGGTCGCCGGGCCAGCCGCACAGCTCCGCGGTCGTCAGGAGATCACGGATGCCCCGGGCGCTGTTGCGCGCCGCGGGCAACTGCGGGTACGCGTCGTCCTGATAACGCGCGGTCGCGATGAGTACCGCCCTGGAGCGCCCGTAGTCGGGTGGTTCAGCTCTCGGGCTCATGCCGCAGAACGGTCTCGAGCAGGGCAGCGACCTCGTCGGCGCTCTTGACCTGTCGTGAGCTGACGCGGATCGACCCGGCCTTCGTCTTCACGACGACGGAGATGTCCGAGCGCCGGCTGCGCAACCACGTGGTCAGCGAGTTGGCCAGCGCGACGACGGCGCCACCGGATCCCAGTGCGACGCTGAGCACCTCATACGCGCCGCCCAGCTCGCCGTCCGTGGCCGGCTTCGGCCGCCCGTGCACGGCACCGGCCAAGGCGCGTTCGCGGCGCAGCCATTCCCACAGCGCACCGAACTCCGCTACCCGGTCGTCGCCCGAGACCTCGATGTCAGCCTGCACGGTGCCAGAGTCGCGGCGGCCGGCCGGGTTGTTACCGCTCTCGCGCCCGCTCGGCCGCCTTCTCCTCGCGCCATGCTTCGTCGTTCTTCCCGAGGCGCCAGTAGCCCGAGATCGACAGCAGCTCGCGCCGCACCCCGCGCTCCTCGAGCAGGTACTTCCGCAGCTCGCGGACGAAGCCCGCCTCGCCGTGGACGAACGCCTGGACGACGCCCTCGCGCCACGGCAGCTCGCGCACCGCGGCCGCCACGTCGCCGCCGGTGGCCCGGTGGAGCCACTTGATCTGCGCGTCCGCCTTCGTGACCAGGGGCTGTTCTTCGTCCGCGTTGTCGACCAGGATCACCGCGTGCGCCGGGACGCCGGCGGGCAGCGCTTCGAGCGACGACGCGATGGCCGGCAATGCGCTTTCGTCGCCGGCCAGGAGGTGCCAGTCTGCCTCGGCGCCGGGCGCGTACGCGCCGCCCGGCCCCAGCAGCAGTACCTCGTCGCCCGGCTGGGCGGAGGCCGCCCACGGGCCGGCGATGCCCTCGTCGCCGTGGTGGACGAAGTCGATGACGAGCTCGCCCGCCTGCGGGTCGAACCCGCGGACGGTGTAGGAACGCTGCCGCGGCCAGTGCTCGCGCGGCATCGTCGCCCGGCACTCGTGGACGTCGAACGGCTCCGGGTACTCGACGCCGGGCACCTTGAACAGCACCTTCACGTAGGCGTCGGTGAACTCGTTCGGGGTGAACTGCGCGATCCCCTCCCCGCCCGCGACGATCCGGATCATGTGCGGGGTCAGCCGCTCGGTCCGCAGCACCCGCAACCGCGTCGCGGGACGCCCGGACCGCTGGGGCGCTTCAGCCATCGGCCACTCCAACCATCACTCAGGAACCGTCGCTAAGGCTTACCTAAGTGAGCGTACGCGCCGAGATCGGCACACGGCTACTCAGGTGTGCCCAGTTCCACGAGCAACCTCCCGAACCCGGTGGCCACCTCCTTCCGGAATCCGACGAAGAACCGGTTCGCCAACGGCACTCCCCACCGCCCACGCACGGCCGCGTTGACCACCCGGTGCTCGACGCGCGCCCCCGCCGGATCAGCCGTGACGCGGTACTCGCCGCGGTACCACCAGCCGCCCTGCACCGCGACGAACCCCCGCTCCCGGTCGACCTCCATCCGCATCGGGTAGCCGCCACCCAGCTTCAGCCGCAGCCGTTCGAACACCTCCGCGGGCGGCCGCGCGACCACCCCGGACGCCTCCGCAAGCGTTTTCACCCGCGCGGATCCGAAACCCGCGTGTTCTGGAACGCCGTGATCAGCCACTCGCCTCCCTCCCGGACGAGCACGAAGGACACGGTCGACTCGCGCCCCTCGTCGGCCACATCCGCCCCGGCCAGCGACGACCCACCGCCGACGACGGCCACGGCGACGTCCGGCCGGACGAACCGCACTTTCGCCTCCTCCCCCAGCGCCCCGGTGAGCTTCGACCCCCGCAACGGCCCCTCGAACAGAGCCCGGTGCGAGCTCTCGATCGCCTCCCGCCCCGGGAAGTTCGCCCCGAAGAACGTCACGTAATCCGCGTCTTCGGTGAAGAGCCGCCCGTACGCGACGGCGTCGCCCGAGTTCCAAGCATCGGTGAGCCGGCCCAGCACCCCACGCACATCGGCCTCGGCAGTGGAAGTCATCAGATCCCCCTTCGAACATCGTTCGTCTTACAAACACCGTTCTACTCTCGAACAGCGTTCGCGTCAAGTACAGTGTTCGGGTGACTGTTCCTCCGCCGCCGTGGCGCAGCGCGCCGAGCCGCCGCGCCGCGAAACCCGTCCTGTCCCAGGCCTCGATCGTGCGAGCGGCCCTGATCGTCCTGGACGACGAGGGGTTCGACGCGGTCACCATGCGGCGGATCGCCCAGGAGCTGGAGACCGGCCCGGCCTCCCTCTACGCGCACGTCTCCAACAAGGACGAACTGGCGGAGCTGATGCTCGACGCCGTGCTCGCCGACATCCAGATCCCCGAACCGGATCCGGCCCGCTGGGACGAGCAGGTCAAGCAGCTCGTCCGCGACCAGATCCACGTGATGGCCGCCCACCGCGGCATCGCGCGCATCGCCTGGGACATCCCCGTGCCGGTCACGCCCAACACGCTGAAGCTGGGCGAAGCGACCCTCGCCCTGCTCCGCGCAGGCGGGCTGACCCTCAAGCAGGCGACCTTCGCGGGCGACGCCCTCTCCCTGTACGCGAAGGCGTACGCCTACGAAGCGAGCGGCTGGACCTGGGGCGAGATCGACCAGGCCGAGGCCGGCGAACGCGGCGAGCAGATGGTGGCGTACATGCGGTCACTGCCCCCCGAGTCGTTCCCGAACCTGCTGCACGTCGGCGAGTTCTTTTCCGCCGAAACAGCGAAGGAACGCCTCGAGTTCGCGCTCGAGGCGTTCCTCGCCGGGCTGAAGGTGATGGCGGAGAACTAGGGCCGCAGCACGATCTTGCCGCGCGTGTGCCGCCGCTCCAGCTCGCGGTAGGCCTCGCGGACCTCCTCCAGCGGGTGGACGCGGGCGATCGGCAGCGTCAGCAACCCCTTGTCCAGCAGCAGACCCAGCTCGCGCAGGACGTCCGCCGACGCCGCGGCCGCGTTGCCGTCGGTCTTCACGTTGTACTTCTCCGCCGCCGCGAAGTCGATGATCGTGTCGATCCGCCCCGGGTGGATCCCCAGGTGCAGGGCCAGTTCCACGTACCCGGAGCCGAAGGTGTCGACGAACGCGTGCACGCCGGAAGGCGCGGCGTCGCGAATCCGCGACAGCACGCCCTCGCCGTAGGCGACCGGGATCACGCCGAGCTCGCGCAGCCACTCGTGGTTCGCCTCGCCGGCCAGCCCGATCACGGTGGCGCCGGCCAGGCGAGCCAGCTGCACGGCGAGCGACCCCACCCCGCCCGCCGCCCCGGAGACGACGACGGTCTCCCCCTCACGCGGGCATACCGCGCCGACCGCGGCGTACGCGGTCGTCCCGGCGACGAACAGCGAACCGGCGACCTCCCACGGCACGCCGTCCGGGCGCGGGGTGAGGTTCGCGGCCTCCGCGACGACGAACTCGGCGTGGCTCGACCGCGTGTCGACGAACCCGATCACCTCGTCGCCGACGGCGATGTCCGAGACGCCTTCGCCGAGCGAAGCGACCACGCCCGCGAAGTCGCTGCCCTGTCCGGACGGGAACGTCGCCGGGAACCGCGAGTGCAGGAAGCCCTGCCGGATGGCGGCCTCGCCCGGGTTGATCCCGGCGGCCCGCACCTCGACGAGCACCTGGCCCGGCCCCGGAACCGGCCGGGGGACGTCCTCGACCCGGAGAACCTCCACGTCGCCGTACTCGTCGAACCTGATCGCGCGCACCATGGGGCCTCCTCGAAAGTCGTTGCTGAATACAAGCAACGACCGGGTCCCCGGTTTTAGTCCCTAGCCGGCGAGGCGGCGGACCACGCCGTCGGCCAGCAGCCGGCCGCGGTCGGTGAGCACCGCCCGGCCCCGGGAGTCCATTGCGGACGGATCGAGCAGGCCCTCGGCCGCGGCCGCGCGCGCCTCCGCCAGCCCCGGTTCGTCGAGCACGTCGAGCGGCAGTCCCTCGGCGACGCGCAGCTCGAGCATGATCCGCTCGAGGTGCTGGTCGTCGTCGGTGAGCACCTCGCGCCCGCCCGCGGGCGACTCGCCGCCGGCGAGCAGCGCCGCGTAGCGGGCCGGGTGCTTGACGTTCCACCAGCGCACGCCGCCGACGTGGCTGTGCGCCCCCGGACCGGCACCCCACCAGTCGTCGCCCCGCCAGTAGCCGAGGTTGTGCCGGCAGCGGGCCGCGTCCGAAGCCGCCCAGTTCGACACCTCGTACCAGCGCAGTCCCGCCGAGGACAGCATGGCGTCGATCATCTCGTAGTCCGCCGCGAGCACGTCGTCGTCCGGCGCGGGCAGCTCGCCACGGCGGACGCGGCGAGCCAGCGCCGTGCCTTCCTCGACGATCAGCGCGTACGCCGAGACGTGGTCGACGCCGGCGGCGAGCACGGCGTCGAGCGTCGCGCGCAGGTCGTCGGCGCGCTCGCCGGGCGTGCCATAGATCACGTCCAGGTTCACGTGCTCGAATCCGGCCGCGCGCGCTTCGGCGGCGGCCTTCCCCGGGCGCCCCGGGGTGTGCACCCGGTCGAGGATCTTCAGCACGTGCGGCGCGGCCGACTGCATGCCCAGCGAGACCCGCGTGTAGCCGGCTTCGCGGATCCCGGCGAAGAACTCCGGCGACGTCGACTCCGGGTTCGACTCCGTCGTCACCTCGGCCCCGGGCGCCAGCCCGAAGACGTCCCGGACGGCGTCAAGCACCGAACGCAGCCCCTCCGCACCCAGCAGCGACGGCGTGCCGCCGCCGACGAACACGGTGTCGGCGGCCGGCGGCACGACGAGCACGCGCGCGGCGAGCTCCAGTTCGCGGCGCAGCCCTTCGAGCCAGGACTCCGGCGACGAACCGGTGTCGAGCTCCCCCGCGGTGTAGGTGTTGAAGTCGCAGTACCCGCAGCGGGTCGCGCAGAACGGGACGTGCACGTACACCCCGAACGCTCTGCTGCCCAGCCCCTTCAGCGCGCTTTCCGGCAGCGCCGGATCGATCGGCGTGGCGGGGTCGGAACGCAACTGGGGCACGGTCGAATTGTCCACCCCGTCACGCCCGGTCGCCTCAAGGGGCTGATCGGGTTAACACCCGTTACGGCACCGGCAGGTTGGCCGCCGCCCAGTCCGGGTCGACCGGGATCATTTCGATGACGTCGAGCAGCACGCCGTTCGGATCGGCGACGTAGAAGTGCCGCTGGCCGTAGACCTCGTCGACGACCGGGGCGACCAGCTCGAGACCGGCTTCTTCCAGCCGTTTCGCCTCCGCCCTGGCGTCTTCGACGACGAGCCCGAACATCAGCCCGGCCGTCTCCCGCGCGCGGTGGGCGGGCGGCACCGACTCGTGCCCGCGCTGCACGAAGCTGATCTCGTAGCCCGGCGCGCCGGCGTTGACGCTGGCGAACCAGTCGAGCTCGAGGGTGACCGGCAGGCCGATGACGTCCGCGTAGAAGCGGGTGGTCGCGGCGACGTCGTCGACCAGGTATCCCGCCCCGAAACCCTTGACCTGCATCCCCGGTTTCCCCTCTTCAAACCACTGTTGTTGAAGTACTTTACATGTAGTGGTTTGACGCCGCAAGTGAGCCTCCGCAAGGTGGTTGACACGATTTCCGCAGGTAAGTGACCCTTCTCCCACCATGCGGGCAGGCCTGGACCACATTGTGGACGCGTGGCACGCTCACGTCGTGACTCATGCCGGTGTTCTCCTCGTGGCCCGCCGCCACGTCGACCTCCTGCGGGTCGCCAGCGCCCTCTGCGTACCCGTTCGCTGACTCCCCGATCGCCACCACCTGCCACGAATTCTGGACAGCCGGCGCCGGAGGACACCCGTGAACCGGTGGTCCTCCGCCGCCACGAAAGCCTCTCGGAGGACGCCGCCATGGCCACGCCCCAAACCCCAGCCCGCCCCGCGCGGGCCAAGCAGAAGCGCGGCGAAGGGCAGTGGGCGCTCGGTTACCGGGAGCCGCTGAACCCGAACGAGCGGTCCAAGAAGGACGACCACCCGCTGAACGTGCGGGCGCGCATCGAGAACATCTACGCCCACCGCGGGTTCGACGCGATCGACCCGGGCGACCTGCGCGGCCGGTTCCGCTGGTTCGGCCTCTACACCCAGCGCAAACCGGGGATCGACGGCGGCCGCACGGCGACGCTGGAGCCCGAAGAGCTCGACGACCGCTACTTCATGCTGCGGGTCCGGCTCGACGGCGGTGCGCTGACGACCGAGCAGCTCACCGTGCTCGGCGAGATTTCGCAGGCGTACGCGCGCGACACCGCCGACATCACCGACCGGCAGAACATCCAGTACCACTGGATCCGGATCGAGGACGTGCCGACGATCTGGGCCAAGCTCGAGAACGCCGGCATGACGACGATGGAGGCCTGCGGCGACAGCCCCCGCGTCATCCTCGGCTCGCCGGTCGCGGGCATCGCCGCGGCCGAGATCATCGACGGCACTCCGGCGATCGACGAGATCAAGCGCCGCTACATCGGCAAGCCGGAGTTCGCCAACCTGCCCCGCAAGTTCAAGACCGCCATCTCCGGCCAGCCCGACGTCGCCCACGAGATCCACGACGTCGCCTTCGTCGGCGTCGACCACCCCGAGCACGGGCCCGGCTTCGACGTCTGGGTCGGCGGCGGCCTCTCGACCAACCCGATGATCGGGCAGCGTCTCGGCGCCTGGATCCCCCTGGACGAGGTCCCGGACGTCTGGGAAGGCGTCATCTCGATCTTCCGCGACTACGGCTACCGGCGGCTGCGCTCGCGCGCCCGGATCAAGTTCCTGGTGAAGGACTGGGGCGCGGCGAAGTTCCGCCAGGTGCTGCAGGACGAGTACCTCGAGCGCGAGCTGATCGACGGCCCGCCGCCGGAGCAGCCCGCCGTCCCGATCGACCACGTCGGCGTGCACCCGCAGGTCGACGGCAAGTTCTACGTCGGCGCGGCGCCGGTCGCCGGCCGCGTCTCCGGCGGCACGCTGGTCGCCGTCGCCAAGGCCGCCGAGCGGGCCGGCTCGGGCCGGGTCCGGCTCACCCCGCAGCAGAAGCTCGTCGTGCTCGACGTCCCCGAGGCCCAGGTCGCGACGCTCTCGGCCGAGCTGGCCGAGCTGGGGCTGGACACCAAGCCGTCGCCGTGGCGCCGCGGGGTGATGGCCTGCACCGGGCTGGAGTTCTGCAAGCTCGCCATCGTCGAGACGAAGGCCCGCGCGCAGCAGCTCGTCGCGGACCTCGAGAAGTCCCTCGCCGACATCCAGGACGGCCTCGACACGCCGGTGACCGTGCACCTCAACGGCTGCCCCAACTCCTGCGCGCGGATCCAGACCGCGGACATCGGCCTCAAGGGCCAGATCGTCACCGACGCCGACGGCAACCAGGTCGAAGGCTTCCAGGTGCACCTCGGCGGCGGGCTCGGCCTCGACGCCGGGTTCGGCCGGAAGCTGCGCGGCCACAAGGTGACCTCGGGCGAGCTGACCGGCTACGTCGAGCGGGTCGTGCGCAACTACGTCGCCGGGCGGGAACCGGGCGAGCGGTTCCCGCAGTGGGCCGCCCGAGCCGAGGAAAGCGCGCTCCAGTGACCGAACGAGCCACGCCGTTCTACTGCCCTTATTGCGGCGACGAGGACCTGCGGCCGGAAGAGAACGGCGGCTGGCTGTGTTCCAGTTGTCGCCGGGTTTTCTCGGTCAAGTTCCTCGGCCTGTCCCTCCCGGAGGTGTCCCGATGACCGCCACTGCCGACTACAAGACCCTCGCCGAGCGCGCGTCGAAAGAACTCGCCGACGCCACCGCCGACGAGGCGATCCGCTGGACCGTCGAAACGTTCGGTGACGACTTCATCGTCGCGTCCAACATGCAGGACGCCGTGCTGATCGACCTCGCCACCAAGGTGAAGTCCGATGTGGACGTTCTGTTCCTCGAGACCGGCTACCACTTCCCGGAGACGATCGGCACGCGCGACGCCGTGCAGACCGTCTACCCGAACGTCCACATCGTGAACGCCCAGGCCGAACAGAGCGTCGCCGAGCAGGACGCGGAGTACGGCCCGAAGCTGCACGACCGCGACGCCACGCTGTGTTGCAACCTGCGCAAGGTCGTGCCGCTGCGCAAGACGCTGGCGAACTACTCCGCGTGGGTGACCGGCGTGCGCCGGGTGGACGCGCCGACCCGCGCGAACACCCCGATCGTCACCTGGGACGACCGCAACGGCCTCGTCAAGATCAACCCGATCGCGGCGTGGACCGACGACGAGTTCAACGGCTACATCCGCGAGCACGGGATCCTGGAAAACCCGCTGGTCTCGATCGGCTACCTCTCGATCGGCTGCGCGCCCTGCACGGCCCGCGTCGAGCCGGGGCAGGACCCGCGCAGCGGCCGGTGGGCGGGGCAGTCGAAGACCGAGTGCGGACTGCACGGTTGAGGAAGGGACGCATGACGACCTTGGAGCCCGCGACCGATGCGGCACAGGACAACCTGGCCGCGCTCGAGTCCGAAGCCATCCACATCTTCCGGGAGGTGGCGGGCGAGTTCGACCGGCCGGTGATCCTCTTCTCCGGCGGCAAGGACTCGACGCTGCTGCTGCACCTGGCGATCAAGGCGTTCTGGCCGGCGCCGGTGCCGTTCCCGCTGCTGCACGTGGACACCGGGCACAACTTCGACGAGGTCATCGAGTTCCGCGACCGCGTCGTCGAGCGCCACGGGCTGCGCCTGGTCGTCGCGAAGGTGCAGGACTGGATCGACGACGGGCGCCTGGAAGAGCGCGCCGACGGGATGCGCAACCCGCTGCAGACCACGCCGCTGCTCGACACGATCGCGGAGCACAAGTTCGACGCCGTCTTCGGCGGCGGCCGCCGCGACGAGGAACGCGCCCGGGCCAAGGAGCGGATCTTCAGCCTCCGCAACGCCTTCGGCCAGTGGGAACCGCGCCGGCAGCGGCCCGAGCTGTGGAACCTCTACAACGGCAGGCACCGCCCGGGCGAGCAGGTCCGCGTCTTCCCGCTGTCCAACTGGACCGAGGCCGACGTGTGGAACTACATCGCCCGCGAGAAGGTCGAGCTGCCGTCGATCTACTACGCGCACCAGCGCGAGGTCTACCAGCGCGACGGGATGCTGCTGGCCGAAGGCCCGTGGGGCGGCCCGCGGCCGGGCGAAGAGGTCCGCGAGCTGACCGTGCGCTACCGGACCGTCGGCGACGGCTCGTGCACCGGCGCGATCGAATCCACCGCGGCCACCGTCGAAGAGGTCATCGCCGAGGTGTCGGCCTCGCGGCTCACCGAGCGCGGCGCGACCCGGGCCGACGACCGGATGTCCGAGGCGGCCATGGAAGACCGCAAGCGTGAGGGGTACTTCTGATGAGTTCGCTGCTGCGCCTGGCCACGGCCGGGAGCGTCGACGACGGCAAGTCCACCCTGGTCGGCCGGCTGCTGTACGACACGAAATCGGTGCTCGCCGACCAGCTCGACGCCGTCACCCGCGCGTCCGTCGACAAGGGACTGTCCACTCCGGACCTTTCGCTGCTGGTGGACGGCCTGCGCTCGGAGCGCGAGCAGGGCATCACCATCGACGTCGCCTATCGGTACTTCGCCACGCCGAAGCGGTCGTTCGTGCTGGCCGACACGCCGGGGCACGTGCAGTACACGCGCAACACGGTGACCGGCGCGTCCACCGCGCAGCTGGCCGTGCTGCTGGTCGACGCGCGCAAGGGCGTGATCGAGCAGACCCGGCGGCACGCGGCCGTGCTGGCCCTGCTCGGCGTGCCGCAGCTGGTGCTGGCGGTGAACAAGATCGACCTCGTGGGCTACGACGAAGCAACGTTCACGGTGATCGCCGAGGAGTTCGCCGCGCACGCGGAGTCGCTGGGCTACGAGCGGGGTTCCGTGCTCGCCATCCCGGTGTCCGCGCTCGAGGGCGACAACGTCGCGACCCGCTCGGAGCGGACGCCGTGGTACACCGGCCCCAGCCTGCTGGAGCACCTGGAGGAGGTGCCGGTCGCGCCCGACCCGCACGACTCGGCGCTGCGGTTCCCGGTGCAGTACGTGATCCGGCCGCGCACGCCCGAGTACCCGGACTACCGCGGCTACGCGGGCCAGATCGCCGCGGGCACGGTCCGGCCGGGCGACGAGGTCGTCGTGCTGCCGCAGGGCATCCGCAGCCGCGTCGAGCGGATCGACACCGCGGACGGGCCACTGCAGGAAGCCGGCGCCGGAACATCGGTGACGCTGCTGCTCACCGACGACATCGACATCTCCCGCGGCGACCTGATCGCCGCCGCGGACGCGCCGCCGCGCGTCACCGACGAGATCACCGGCACGCTGTGCTGGCTGTCGTCCAAGCCGCTGAAGCCGGGCGCGCGCGTGCTGGTCAAGCACGGCACGCGCACGGTGCAGGCGCTGGTGGACGAGCTGCACGCGCGGTTCGACGAGCAGACACTGTCCAGTGTGGACGCGCCGGATTCGTTGGAGCTCAACGACATCGGCCGCGTCACGCTGCGGCTGTCCGAGGAGCTGGGCGTCGACGACTACGGCGTCAGCCCGCGCACCGGCGCGTTCCTGGTGATCGACCCGAAGGACGGCGACACCCTCGCCGCCGGGCTGGTGGGTGAGCGCTTCTCGTGACGCCACCCCTGGTCGCCGTCGCGCACGGCAGCCGCGACCCCCGCTCGGCGGCGACCGTGCGGGCGCTCGTCGACGTCGTACGCGCCCAGGCACCGGGCGTTGCGGTGTACGAGTCCTTCCTGGACCTTTCGTCGCCTTTGGTCACCGACGTGCTGCAGTCGCTGTACGCCGACGGCCACCGGTCGGCGGTCGTGGTGCCACTGCTGCTGGGCAGCGCGTTCCACGCCCGCGTCGACCTCCCGGCGCTGATCGACTCGGTGACGGCATCCTGTCCGGGCTTCCGGGTGCAGGTTTCGGACGTGCTGGGCGCCGACCCGGCACTGGAGGCGGTCGCCCTGGACCGGCTGGCGTCCGCGCCGCACCGCGGCGGCGCCGGCGTGATCGTGAGTGCGGTGGGCTCGTCGAACGCTTCCGCGAACGCCGTGGTCGCTTCGCTGGCTGCCCGCTGGGAGCAGCGGCTGGGCGTGCCGGTGAGCGAGGCGTTCGCTTCCGCCACCCAGCCGGACATCCCCACCGCGGCGGCGGCGTTGCGGGCGCGGGGCGTGCGGCACCTGGTCGTCGCGTCGTGG
The DNA here is from genome assembly GCF_053600695.1 of Amycolatopsis sp. NPDC005003. Lineage (NCBI taxonomy): Bacteria > Bacillati > Actinomycetota > Actinomycetes > Pseudonocardiales > Pseudonocardiaceae > Amycolatopsis > Amycolatopsis sp. NPDC005003. The sequence goes on from NZ_JBSGAI010000004.1 coordinate 43,136, forward strand.
TTCCTGGCGCCGGGCCTGCTGCCGGACCGGATCGCGCGGTTGGCCCGCGAAGCGGACCCGAAGGCGTTCATCGCCGAGCCGCTGGCCGACGACCCGCGCGTGGCCGACGTCGTCGTCGGCCGGTATGCGTCCGCGGTGAGCGGATTGCTCCGCCAGTACGCCTGACACCGCCGAAAGGCGAGTCTTATTCACATTTCTGTTACCGACCGCGTATGGGAACAGTGAATCCTTGACGCACTACTTAACTTGCCGGTAACAATCGGAACGGCTGCGCAGCTTTCTTCCCTCCCCTCGTGAAACCGCAGGTAGGTGGACACAGATGAAAGCTCTTCACTTTTCCCGGCTGGCCGCGCTGACCGCGGCCGCGGCGCTCCCGATCGCCCTCGCCGCCCCGGCGTCGGCGGCCACCAGCGTCACCTTCGACTGCCAGGCCAACGCCCCGATCGTCGGGCCGCAGAAGGTGGCGCTGAACCAGGACGCCACCGTCACGGCACCCGCCACGGTCGCGCCCGGCGGCGCGTTCGACGTCGTCATCGACCCCGCGCCGAACACCGTTCCGAGTACGGTCAGCGGGAACAAGGTCAAGAACATCAACACCTTCGCGCTCAAGATCCCGATCCCGGCCAACTCGTCGTACGTCGGCGCGGACCTGGCGGGCGGCTCGGGTCTCGGCTCGACCCCGCCGACCATCTCCGTCGCGAACGGAGTCGCCACGCTGAGCTTCCCCGGCCCGATCGCCGGCGGCGCGACGTTCGAACTGCCCACCGTCACCGCGCACCTGAAGGCGGGCCAGTCGGGCACCATCCAGACGAAGCTGGGCGGCACCAGCTACAGCGACCCGGGCCTGACGTTCAAGGCGGTGGCGAGCACGATCATCGGCGACCTCACGGCGCCGACGGCCTGCTTCCCCAACCCCAGCCCGGTCTTCACCACCACGACCATCGGCTGAACGCCGGATCACCCCGCGGGCGGCCGGGCCGCCCGCGGGGTGACCGTCACCATGTCCGAGTGGGCGTCGCGCGGCCCTGTGCCCCGCGTAACACCGGCCACCGGCGGGGAGTGTGCAAGGGTGACGGTCATGGCTGACGAACTGGTGCACTACGACGTGGTGGGCGGCACCGCCACGATCACCCTGGACTCCCCGCACAACCGCAACGCGCTGTCCGCGCAGCTGCGCCGCGAGCTCTCGGACTCGCTGACGAAGGCGGCCGCCGACGACGCCGTGCGCGTGATCGTGCTGACCCACACCGGGCCGGTGTTCTGCGCGGGGATGGACCTCAAGGAGGCCCGCGGCGCCGGCGCGGGCGACCAGGGCGTGAACGAGTTCCCCCGCATCCTCGAGCAGCTGTGGACCAGCCCGAAGCCGGTGGTCGCCCGCCTGGCCGGCCCCGCCCGCGCGGGCGGCATCGGCATGGTGGCGGCGTGCGACATCGCCGTGGCCGTGCCGGCCGCGACGTTCGCCTTCTCCGAAGTCCGCATCGGCGTGGTCCCGGCGATCATCTCCCTGACGGTGCTCCCCCGGTTGAACCCGCGTGCGGCGCACGAGCTGTTCCTGACGGGCGACACGTTCGACGCGCGCCGCGCGGTCGAGATCGGCCTGCTGAACTCGGCGACCGACGACCTCGACGCCGAAGTGGCCCGGTTCGTGAAGTCGCTGGCGGCGGGCGGGCCGAAGGCGCTGGCCGAGACGAAGGCGCTGCTGAGCCGGCCCCGCCCGGCCACGCCGTCGGACGGCTTCGAGGAGATGCTCGGCCTGTCGGCGAAGTTCTTCGCCGGTGAGGAAGGCCAGGAGGGCATCCTGGCCTTCGCCCAGAAACGCAAGCCGAACTGGGTCCCCCGGGACTGAAGCGGATCAGACGTCCGGCAGCACCACGGTGAGCCGCCACGAACCGGCGCCGCGGCCGCTCGGGCCGAGGGCCCGCTGGGCGTCCGAAAGCACGCTGCGGATGGCCAGGTACGTCTTGGGTTCGGCCTTGCGCAGCGCGTCCGAGCCCGGCCAGATCAGCACGTGCTCGCCCGGCGGCAGCCACGAGAGGTCGGTCAGGCAGTCGTAGAGCGCGTCGAGGTTGTGGCCGAAGTAGTCCGGAAAGGACAGTGCTTCGGCGAAGGCGTCGAGCGTGCTGGCCTTGTCGACGGTCGGCCGCGAGTTCACCAGGTGCGGGTACGCGCCCCGGGCGAACGCCTCTTCCGCGGCGGCCTTCGCCTGGTCGCCGGCGCTCATCGGGCCGGGTCCACGACGACGAACGACGCGTAGTGGTCGCCGGTGTAGTACAGCTCGTGCGCCTGGCCGGTGATCAGCCGCCGGGCGCCGCGGTCCGGGCTGCCCGGGGTCTTCACCGTGTACTCGTGGTAGTAGCCGGACTTCTTGCCGGGCAATCTCTTCTCGCGGTTCTCGAAGACGACGTCGTCGTTGCGCGGGTAGGGGTACGGGCCGCCCGCCTCGATCAGCTTCCACGTGTCCGCGGCCTGCGGCGGCAGCGCGGAAAGCGCCTTCACCGGCAGCCCGGATTCCGTGCCCGGCACCGCGGCGCCACCCTTGGCGGGGGCACCGGCGGAAGTGCTCGACGGGGTTCCGGGCGACGACGAGCCGCCGAGGTTGTCCTTGACCAGCCAGCCCCCCAGCACCAGCACGAGGAGCCCGATCAGCGCGGCGGTGATCCGCCTTCGGTTGAACATGGTGCGCGAGCCTATGCCGGGGTGTCGGAGGAGTCGTCGTCACGCCCCGGAGCCAGCCGGCGGGCGAACAGCCCGACGACCTTGTCGAGCACCCACGCGGCGGCCAGGCACAGCGGCACGACGACCACCATGACCAGCACGAACTGCACCGGGAACCAGGCCTGGGCGAGCCACAGCTCGACCCCGTCCCACCAGTCGGCAAGCCCGTTGAACACGGTGTGAGCCTACGCGCGCCCTGCTGCCACCGCGTGCGAGGGGCGGTACGTTGCAGGACATGTTCGCCGTGTACGCGCAGGAACCCAACGCCGACAGCCCGCTGGACTCGCTCGTCGTGGGCGAGCGCCCCGAACCCGAAGTGCCCGACGGCTGGGTCCGCGTGCACGTCAAGGCGGCCAGCCTCAACATGCACGACCTCTGGACGCTGCGCGGGGTCGGGATCAAACCCGACCAGTTCCCGATGATCCTCGGCTGCGACGGCGCGGGCACCCTCGACGACGGCACCGAGGTCGTCCTCCACTCGGTGATCAACGCGCCTGGCTGGCAGGGCGACGACACCCTCGACCCGAAGCGCTCGCTGCTCACCGAGAAGCACCAGGGCAGCTTCGCCGACCAGGTCGTCGTGCCGGCCCGCAACGTCGTCCCGAAGCCCGCGGCGCTCAGCTTCGCCGAAGCCGCCACCATGGGCACGGCCTGGCTGACCGCCTACCGGATGCTGTTCGTGAAGTCCGGGCTGCGGCCGGGGCAGACGATGCTCGTGCAGGGCGCCTCCGGCGGTGTCTCGACGGCACTGATCCAGCTCGGCCGCGCGGCCGGGTTCCGGGTCTGGGTCACCGGCCGCACCGAGGAGAAGCGCGCCCTCGCCACCGGCCTCGGCGCGCACCAGGCGTTCGAGTCGGGCGCGCGGCTGCCCGAGCGCGTCGACGCCGTGTTCGAGACAGTCGGCAAGGCGACCTGGTCGCACTCGGTCAAATCGCTCAAGCCGGGCGGGATCATCGTGGTCTCGGGCTCGACCAGCGGCCCGGACGCGCACGCGGAGCTGCAGCGCGTCTTCTTCCTCCAGCTGCGCGTCGCCGGCTCGACCATGGGGACCCGCGACGAGCTCGCGGACCTGCTCGCCTACCTCGACCTGACCGGGATCCGGCCGCAGATCGGCGTGGAACTTCCATTTTCCGAGGCACCGAAGGGCTTCCAGGCGATGCTCGACGGGAACACCGCCGGCAAGATCGTCTTCACCCGCTAGACCGCCGTGAGCTGGGCGGATCCCCGGATCCGCCCAGTACGGAATGCTTTCGGCATCCGGTGATTTTTCGACGTCTTCAGTTCGAGACCTGGTCGTTAGCACCGAGATTCCACCAAAACCCAAGCCCGGCCAGGTAATCTGTAGTCATGACCGCGACGAAGCGGCCCGCGTCGGCGACCCCGGGCGGCCGGCCCAGTGACGAGGACCCGATCCGGGTGTCCTTCCGGCGCTACGCCGGCGTCCGCACCCGTGTGCTCGAGGTCGGCGAAACCGCCGCCGAGCCGGAGGTTCCACGCCGCGCCCTGCGTCGCCGGGCCGCCGCTCCGCACGTCCGGCCCACCGCACCGCGCCTGGTGCTCCTGCACGGCTACTGCGACAGCGCCGACACCTGGCGCCCCGCCCTGGAGCAGCTCGCGGCCGCCGGGATCCCGGCGGTCGCGGTCGATCTGCCCGGCTTCGGGGACGCCCAGCCGCTGCGGCCGGGCCCGATGCTGCCGCAGCTCGATGCCTTCACCACCGCCGTCGTCCGCGAACAGGCCGTGCTCGGCTCGGTCGTGCTGGCCGGCAACTCCCTCGGCGGCACCATGAGCCTGCGCGCGGCGCAGAACAGCCGCCTGCCGATCTCCGGGGTGGTGTCCATCGCCGCGCCGGGCTTCGTCGACTCGTGGCTGATCCGCGCGGTGGCGCGCTACCCCCTGCCACTGCGGCTGTACTCGTCCCTGCCCGTCCCGGTGCCGGGGTTCCTGGTGCGCACGGTCGCCGAGCAGCTCGTCCCGCGGCTGCTCTACGCCGACTCGGGCGCGGCCGACGCGACCCACGTGCAGCGCTTCACCGCGCTCTTCCCGGACTACCGCGCGACGAAGAGCCGCCTCGAGCAGGCCCGCCAGCTGGTCGCGGAGCTCGCCGACGCCTACCGCCTCGACTCGGTCCGGGTCCCGCTCCTGGTCGTCGCGTGCGGCAAGGACAAGCTCGTCACCGCGGCGTCCGGGCGGCAGCTGCACACGCTGGTGCCGCACAGCAGGCTGCTGGTCCGCGAGGACTGGGGGCACTGCCCGCAGCTCGACGACCCGGTGGAGGTCGCGGAGCTGCTCACCTACTTCGCGGCGGGCGCGGTCCGGACCACCCAGGCCAAGCGGGCGGCCGCCGCGGCGCCGAAGGCCGTCAGCGAGGGCACCGCGGCGGGCTGACGCGCTCAGGCTGTAGGCCCGCGGAGTTGGCGGTAGGTTCCGGCGAGGGTCCGTGATCCGGGCCCTCCACCGACCGTTCGGGAGACGACGATGTCCGCTCCAGAAGGCCTGGGCTCGAGCTCCGGCATCTTCCGGCGCAAGCCGATCGACCAGATCCAGGACACGACCGAAAGCGGCGGGCTGCAACGCACCCTGGGGCTGTGGCAGCTGACCGCGATCGGCATCGGCGGCATCATCGGTGCCGGGATCTTCGCCCTCGCCGGCAGCGTCGCGCACGGCGACGACGCGGCGGGCATCCCGGGTGTCGGCCCGGCCGTGCTGATCTCCTTCCTCATCGCCGGGATCGCCAGTGCGGCGGCGGCGTTCTCCTACGCCGAGTTCGCCGGCCTGATCCCGAAGGCGGGTTCGGCCTACACCTACGGCTACGCGGTGCTCGGCGAGGTCGTCGGCTGGTTCATCGGCTGGGACCTGCTGCTGGAGTACACCGCGATCGTGTCGGTGGTGGCGATCGGCATCTCCGGCTACTTCAACTTCCTGCTCGGCCAGATCGGCCTCGACCTGCCCGCGTGGATGCTCGGCGCGCCCGGCACCGGGCCGGGCCACAAGGTCGACCTGTTCGCCGCGCTGCTGTGCCTGCTGATCGCGTTCCTGCTCAACCGCGGCATCCGCAGCGCCGCCCGGTTCGAGACGGCGATGGTCGGGATCAAGGTCCTGATCGTGCTGGTCGTCATCCTGGTCGGCTTCTTCTACGTCAAGACCGGCAACTACACGCCGTTCGCGCCCGCGGGCTTCGGCGGCGCGGTGACCGGCGCCGCGACGGTGTTCTTCGCCGTCTTCGGCTACGACGCGATGTCGACCGCGGCCGAGGAGTCGAAGGACGCGCAGCGGCACATGCCGAAGGCGATCCTGTACTCGCTGGCCATCTCGATGGTGCTGTACGTGCTGGCCTGCCTGGTGCTCACCGGCATGCAGAAGTACACCGAGATCGACCCGAAGAGCGGGTTCTCGACGGCGTTCAAGTCGGTCGGCCTCGACGGGCTGGCCACGGTCATCGCGATCGGCGCGATCGTCGGCATCCTCACCGTGCTGTTCACGTTCCTGATGGGTGCGACCCGCGTCGGCTACTCGATGAGCCGCGACGGCCTGCTGCCGCCGTGGCTGGGCAAGACCCACCCGACGCGGCAGGTGCCGAGCCGGATGACCTGGATCCTCGGCGGCGCGTCCGCGATCATCGCCGGCGTGCTGCCCATCGGCGAGGCGGCCGAGCTGACGAACATCGGCATCCTGCTCGCGTTCGTCGTCGTCTGCGTCGCGGTGATCGTGCTGCGCTACAAGCAGCCGGACCTGCCGCGCACGTTCAAGACCCCGGGCATGCCGGTGGTACCCGCGATCGGCGTCGTGTTCTCGATCTGGCTGATCACGTTCCTGCAGCCGGCGACCTGGCTGCGGTTCGCGGTCTGGTTCGTGATCGGCCTGATCGTCTACTTCCTGTACAGCCGGCGGCACTCGGTGCTGAACCGCTAGCGGATCCGGTCGAGGCGCGCGGCGGCTTCGCGCGCCTCGACCTTCAGCCGTTCGATGATCACCGCGGCCGAGGCGTCGTAGGCGAGCGGGTACGTCTGGCCCGCCCACAGCGAGATCGCCTCGGGGTCTCCTGCCTTCGCAGAGGCCTTGCGCACCGGGCCCGCCAGGTGGTTGAGCTGCGGGTACGCGGCCGGCGCGCCCTCGGACAGGGCGTCCATGAACTTGTTGACCAGCCCGCGCGCCGGGCGGCCGCTGAAGGCGCGGGTGAAGGCCGTCTCTCGCTCGGCGACGGCGAGGGCCTTGCGGTGCGCCTCGGACGTCCCGGCTTCGTCCGCGCGCAGGAAGACCGTGCCCAGCTGGGCCGCGGCGGCCCCGGCGGCGAGCACGGCGGCGACGTCCGCGCCGTGCACCAGCCCGCCGGCGGCGATCAGCGGCAGGTCGACCCGGGCGGCGACGAGCCGCAGCAGCGCGAGCACGCCGTATTCGGCGCCGCCGCCGGGCCGGTGGGGGTCGTCGGTGAACAGGCTCCGGTGCCCGCCGGCCTCGAAGCCCTGCAGGACCAGCGCGTCGGCGCCGAGGTCCGCCGCCCGCTGCGCGGCTTCCGGCGTGGTCACGGTGACGACGACCGTGCTCCCCGCCTCCTTCAGGCGCACGACGTCCGACGGGGTGGGCGGGCCGAAGGTGAACGACACCACGGGGATCCGCTTCTCCAGGACGACGTCCAGCTTCGCGGGGTAGCTGTCGTCGTCCCACTTCGGTTCGCCCAGTTCGACGTCGTACTCGCGGGCGAACTCCTCGAGCCGCTCGCGGTGGGCGCCGACGTCGGCGCCGGTGTCCGGCTGCGGGACGAAGAGGTTGACGCCGAACGCACTCCCGGTGAGCTCCCGCGTCCGGTCGATCTGCGCGGCCAGCGCGGCGGGGGTGAGCATGCCGGCGGAGAGGAAGCCGAAGCCACCGGCCTCGGCCACCGCGGCGACCAGCTCCGGAGTGGTGGGCCCACCGGCCATCGGCGCGGCGACGACCGGGAACGTCAGCTCGTCGAACATGCCACCGAGCGTAGTCCTCAGGCGGGCAGCAGCATCGTGTAGAGCTTCGTGATCAGCCCGTTCTCGACCAGCGCGACGTCGATCCCCCGCACCACCGGCGGTTCGCCCTCCGGGCCGAGCCGCCACGCGAGGTGCCCCATGTCGTGGTTGACCAGCACCGGGCCGTCGGGCGCGAACACGAAGCCCGGGGACTGCCCGAGCAGGCCCTTCGCCTTGGCGTTCAGCTCCTCGTGGCCGGTCGTGACGCCGTCCGGGTCGGCGAACTCGACGTCGGCCGCGTAGGTCTCGGCGATCGCCTTCGCCCGCCGTTCGTCGTCACGCTCGTTGAACACCTTGAGCAGGTTGGCTTCCATCAGCTCGGCCACCGTCGCCATGCGCGTCCTCCTCAGACTCCGCGGCCATATTACGTGACATGTCACGTAACTGTCAGGGGTGGTCGTTCGGCCGGGGCAGGCTGCCGTGCTCGACGAGCCTGTCGTAGACGCGGTCCAGCAGGGCCGTCAGCTGAGCCTTCTCCTCCGCGCCGAGGGCATCCAGGAACGCCTGCCGCACGAACCCGACGTGGTCCGGCGCCGCCTGCCGCAGCGTCTCCCAGCCCGTTTCCGACAGCACGACCTCGGTCACCCGGCGGTCGTCGGCGGCGGTCCCGGTCTCGACCAGCTCGCGCGCCCGCATCCGCTTCAGGTGGTGCGACAGCCGGCTGCGCTCCCAGCCGATGCGGATCGCGAGGTCGGTGACCCGCATCCGGCCGCCGGGCGCGCTCGTGAGCGCCACCAGCACGTGGTAGTCGGCGAGCGAGATCCCGCTGTCGGCGCGCAACTGCCGGTTCAGCTCGTACTCCAGCCGGAGGTGCACCTTCATGTAGGCGTACCAGGCGGCCGTCTCGGCGCCCGAAAGCAGCGCGAACGGCGACCCCGGCGCGAAGTCCCCTGTCACGCGGCGAGCTTAACCACCCAAACTGGTCTAGACCATCAGCGCGGGAAATGCGACGATCCGGGCAGGCGCGACGGCGAGGTCGCGCCCCTTCTGCCTGGAGGTCCCCCGGTGAAGCATCCGTTGGCGCGGCGGCTCGGCCGCGCACTCGCCGTCCTGGCCCTGGTCGGCGCCGGTACGACAGCCGCACACCTCACGCCGGCCGCGGCGGCCACGCCGGCGTTGCAGTCGATCGTGCCGGTGCCGGTCTCGGTGACCCCGGCGGCCGGGGTCGCGTTCCCGCTGGTCTCGACCACTTCGATCGTCACCGAAGCCGGGTCGGCGCCGGCCCGCCAGGTCGGCGACTACCTGGCCGGCGTGCTGCGGCCGTCGACCGGCTTCGCGCTGCCGGTGTCCGACGCGCCGGCGTCCGTGCCGTCCGGCAGCATCGCGCTGCTGCTCAGCGGCGCACCCGCGGCCGTCGGCGCGCAGGGCTACCAGCTGGTGTCGACGGCGTCCTCGGTCACCGTGCGGGCCACGACCGCCGACGGGCTCTTCGCCGGCGTCCAGACGTTGCGGCAGCTCCTGCCGGGGCGCGTCGAAAGCACCTCCGCGCAGCCCGGGCCGTGGAGCATCCCGGGCGCGACGATCGTGGACTACCCGCGGTTCGGCTACCGCGGCGCGATGCTCGACGTCGCCCGCCACTTCCACCCGGTGTCGACGGTCAAGAGGTATGTCGACCAGCTGGCCCAATACAAGATCAACCACCTCCACCTGCACCTGGCGGACGACCAGGGCTGGCGCATCCAGATCGACAGCTGGCCCCGCCTGACGACGTACGGCGGCAGCACCCAGGTCGGCGGCGGCGCGGGCGGCTACTACACGAAGGCGCAGTACACGGACATCGTGAACTACGCCGCTTCACGCCACATCACGATCATCCCGGAGATCGACATGCCGGGGCACGTGAACGCGGCCCTGGCGTCGTACGCGGAGCTGAACTGCAACGGCGTGGCCCCGGCCCTGCGCACGGACACGGCGGTCGGCTACAGCTCGTTGTGCATCTCGAAGGACATCACGTACAAGTTCATCGCGGACGTCCTGCGCGAGCTGGCGGCCCTGACCCCGGGCCCGTACCTCCACATCGGCGGCGACGAAGCATCGGCGACCTCACAGGCGGACTACCTGACGTTCATGAACAAGGTCCTCCCCCTGGTGGCGGCGACGGGCAAATCGGCGGTGGGCTGGCACGACATCGCGAAGGCCACGCTGCCCGCTTCGGCGACGCCGCAGTTCTGGGGGACCACGACGTCGGATCAGGGTGTCTCGACGGCGGTTTCCCGCGGCAGCAAGGTGATCCTGTCGCCGGCGAACAAGGCGTACCTGGACATGAAGTACAACAGCTCGACGCCCATCGGCCTGTCGTGGGCGGGCTACATCGAGGTCCAGGACGCGTACAACTGGAACCCGGGAGCGTACCTGTCGGGCGTGGGCGAATCGGCGGTCCGCGGCGTGGAGTCTCCACTGTGGACGGAGACGGTGGTGACGCCGTCGAACATCGACTACCTGGCGTTCCCCCGCTTGGCGGCGCACGCGGAACTGGGCTGGTCCCCGTGGTCGACCCACGACTGGACGACCTTCCGGACCCGGCTGGGCGCGCAGGCACCCCGCTGGGTGGCGCAGGGGATCGGCTTCTACCGGTCGTCGCAGGTGGCGTGGGACACGGGCGGGACGACGAACCCGGGCACGTGCACGGACCCGGCGTGGAGCGCCACGCAGGTGTACACGGGCGGGAACGTGGTGTCCCACAACGGCCACAAGTGGACGGCGAAGTGGTGGACGCAGGGCGAGGAGCCGGGAACGACGGGCCAGTGGGGAGTCTGGTCCGACAACGGCGCCTGTTGAGGTGAGAGCCGGGCCCGCCCTCGGCGGGTCCGGCCGCAACAATGAGCAGTGAACTCCGGCCATTAGCTCGCCCCGGTACTCAAAGCACTCACCGACGTGAATTTAGCAAATACCCATCACCGGAAAAATAATCAAACAATTCCGGCAGCCCTTGCCAGAAACGCGAATCTCCTGAACCATCGACACCCATGGATGGGGCGGCAGCCAGAAGCGTCATAGCCGAGCAGAATCGAAACGTCCGCGACGCCTTGGCACTATTCAGCAGCCAACTGAGCCAGCAAGCTCGCGCGGCCAACGCAAGCCTCGCCCCGTGGGCGGCCGAACGTGTCGAGCGGCGGCGTCCATCGCCGCGCGGCGGCACCCCTGATTCTTTCTACGACGCCGTGGCCGAGTACGAAGCGGTGATGGCCAGGCAACGAGCGAGGTTCAAGCCTCCGCCTCCTCCCGACCCCGCGACAGTTCCGGTACCGGTCGATCCACGGCTTCGCCAGCGCCTCGTCACTGCCGCCACATGGCTGAGCGACTCGTGCGCTCTCGCCGATCGCTGGAGCGGCCTGAAGAACTTCGACGGGTGGGTGAGCTTCGACACCGACGGGACCGGTGAGGCCAGCTACCTGCTCGACCAGGCGATCCAGCCCGGAGCAGCGTACAGCCCCGCCTACCTGAGAGCCAAGGTCCAGGACATCTGCAAGGCCCTGCTCTCGATCAGCACGAAACTGCGGGATTTCCCGGTGCCCGATTCGCTGATCGACGTACCGGACATCGTACATGCTCCCCGCTTCGCCCGGCTCAAAGAAGGCATCCTCGCGCGCCTGATCACCGAAGATCTCGAAACCCAGATCAAGGCGGGGCGACAGCTTGAAAGGTCTCCGGAGTCGACGGGTTCCTCGTCGCCGCCAGTGCTGCAATGGGTCGTGGATGCGGCCAACGTCCTCCGCGGCCTGAGCCCGGAAGTGCTGCAGGGCTTCGGCAGGCTCGTCTCGGGCTCGACTGCGTGCACGTGTCCGGGTGTCGCTTCTCCTTTCACCCTGGCGGAATCCTATCTGGTACTGGGATTGGACTACCTGGAAGAGGTGCGAGAACGCATGCCCGACTACGCGGAAGCATCCGGGCAACGGGCCCCGGAGCCGCGCATCTCGATGACCATCAAGGGCGGAACGATCAACGGCATGCAGATCGCCACCGTCAACTCGACGCTCGCGAGCGTCGTCAACCAATCCGGCTCGGACACAGCCACTGCACTGGAAGCTCTCAAACAGGCGGTTCTGTCCCACGATGGCCTCGACAGCGAGGCGACACAGGAACTGATCGACAACGTCGAATACCTCGCGGAGGCGGCCGAGAAGCCACCCGAGAAGCGCAACCGCGGAATCATCAAGCTGGCCCTCGCGGCCTTGACCGGAGCGGCGACAGCGGGCACGGAGCTCGGCAAGGTGATGAACTCCTGGGGAGACGTGCTGCACAAGATCATGCCTTGAGTCCACCAGCCATCTCACCGCGCGTACTCGGGCCGCCCACTCAGCGCAACGGGAACACCGCCGCCGCCGGGTGGGTTAGGTTGGGGCATGAGCGCTGATCTGGAGCAGGTTCGCACCCTGTCGCTGCAGGAGCACGGCCTCGCCACCGTCGCCACGACGCGGGCGGACGGCACCGTGCACGCCTCCGTCGTCAACGCCGGTGTCTTCGATGATCCGGTGACCGGCGCGCCGGGTGTCGCCTACGTTGCCGTCGGGAAGGCGCACAAGCTTGCGCTGCTGCGGCGGGCCGGGCACGCCACCCTGACCTTCCGGCGGGGGTGGAACTGGCTCTCCGTCACCGGCGCCACCCACCTCATCGGGCCGGACGACCCCGATCCCGCCTTCGATCCGGCGGGCCTGCCGCAGCTGCTGCGTGACGTCTTCATCGCCGCCACCGGGACGCACGACGACTGGGCCGAGTACGACCGCGTGATGGCCGAAGAGCGGCGGGTCGCGGTGTTCATCCGGGCAGACCGGATAATCGGCAATCCCTGACCCCTCCGGCCCCAGGAGTCGTCCCGTTGTCCGAGTCCCCGCCCCGCGTGACCACGCCGGTCAAGGTCCTCGTCGGCTTGCTCGTCGTCGCCGATGCCGGGTTCGGCGCGGCGCTGGCCACCGGACTGGTGCGCGGCCTCTCGCCGTGGCTGATCGGCGGTGCCTACGCGGCGACCGTGCTCGCCGCCGTGGTGGCCTACCGCGTCTCCCGCGCCCGCGACCTCAAGCGCGGCTTCGAAGCCCTGCGTGACCTCACCATCGGTGACGAGGGTCTCCGCCTGCCCGCGGGCACGCTCAGCACGCGGCTGGTGCCCTGGCCGGAGATCGCCCAAGTCACCGTCCGCCGTTCGGCCCGCTTCGGCGACGGCTACCTGCGCGACGCCCTCTGGGTCGACCTGGTCACCGGCGGCGGCGTCGAGAGCTCGGTGCAGCGCTACGCGCCTCGAAGCAAGCTCCAGCCGGCCCCACCCGAGCGGCGGCAGTTCGAGCAGACGGCAATCCTGCCCCCGGCTTTGTTCGACGCGATGCTCGACCGGCTCCGGAAGGAACTGCGCAACCGGCAGCTGGACGCCCAGTTCCGCGGCACCCGCTTCCTGCAGGACTGACGGGCCCAGCCGCTCAGCCGAGCCGGCCCAGCAGCTCTCGTGGCACGATCCGCACCGGGAACGGCCGCTCGAGCTCGACCGCCTCGTCGCCTGCCGCCTTGGCCACCTGCTGGTAGCGTCCCTCCTTGTCGAGCTCGAACACCGTCAGCGCGGGCTCCTTCGGGTCAATTACCCAATAGCTGCCGGTCCCGAGCCGCTCGTAGACCGCTTTCTTGGTGTTGAGGTCGTGGATCGCTGTGCTGGGCGACAGCACCTCGACCGCCAGCACCGGGGGCGCCGGGAGATCCTTCTCAGTGAAATCCTTGCCTAAGCCGACCAGGACGTCCGGCTGGAGCTCGATCTTGTCACCCGAGTGCACCGCAAATGGTGCTCCAACGACGTAGTACTCAGCCGGACACGCTGACTCGAGCACTCCGTAGAGCCAATACCCAATGGTCTGGTGTCTGAGCCCCGGCGTGGGGCTCACGATGAGCACCCCGTCGACGAGTTCGTATCGTCGGCCATCAAACGGGATCCCCTCGAGGTCGTGCACCGTCAGGGGGCCCGAATCGGCGGGATGCTCGATGTCTGCCATGACCGTCATGGTGCTCTCCTTTCGCTCTTCGCACCAGAGCGAACCAGAGACCACCGACAGAAACCGCATCGAACGCGAGTTCGGCGCCCATATTCACGCGGTGGCGTGAATATGGGCGCCACTGTCACATCAACGGAACAGTTACTTCTTCTTGCCGGAGTCCTCAGTGGACAGTGCGGCGACGAAGGCTTCCTGCGGAACCTCGACCCGGCCGACGGTCTTCATCCGCTTCTTGCCTTCCTTCTGCTTTTCCAGCAGCTTCCGCTTCCGCGAGATGTCACCGCCGTAGCACTTGGCCAGCACGTCCTTGCGGATGGCGCGAATCGTCTCGCGGGCGATGATCCGCGAGCCGACCGCCGCCTGGATCGGGACCTCGAACTGCTGGCGCGGGATCAGCTCGCGCAGCCGCGTCGCCATGCGGTTGCCGTAGCCGTACGCCGCGTCCTTGTGCACGATCGCCGAGAACGCGTCCACGGTTTCGCCCTGCAGCAGGATGTCCACCTTGACGAGGTCCGAAATCTGCTCACCGGCCTCTTCGTAATCGAGGGACGCGTAGCCGCGCGTACGCGACTTCAGCGTGTCGAAGAAATCGAAGATGATTTCCGCCAGCGGAATGTTGTAGCGCAGCTCGACGCGGTCCTCGGACAGGTAGTCCATGCCGAGCAGGCTGCCACGCTTGGTCTGGCACAGCTCCATGATCGTGCCGACGAACTCCGACGGCGCGAGGATGCTCACCTTCGACACCGGCTCGTGCACTTCGGCGATCTTCAGCCCGGTCGGCCAGTCGGACGGGTTCGTCACGACGACCTCGCTGCGGTCTTCGAGCACCACGCGGTAGATGACGTTCGGTGCCGTCGAGATCAGGTCGAGGCCGAATTCGCGCTCGAGCCGGTCGCGGGTGATCTCCAGGTGCAGCAGGCCGAGGAAGCCGCAGCGGAAGCCGAAGCCCAGCGCCACCGATGTCTCCGGCTCGTAGTCGAGCGCGGCGTCGTTGAGCTGGAGCTTGTCCAGCGCTTCGCGCAGCTCGGGGTAGTCGGAACCGTCCACCGGGTACAGGCCCGAGTAGACCATCGGCTTCGGTTCGCGGTAGCCGGCCAGCGCCTCCTTGGCGCCGTGCCGCTCCGACGTCACGGTGTCGCCGACCTTCGACTGGCGGACGTCCTTCACCCCGGTGATGAGGTAGCCGACCTCGCCGACGCCGAGGCCCTTGCTCGGCTTGGGCTCCGGCGAGATGATCCCGACCTCGAGAAGCTCGTGCGTGGCGCCGGTCGACATCATCCGGATCCGCTCGCGCGGGGTGATCTTGCCGTCGACGACGCGGATGTAGGTGACGACGCCCCGGTAGGTGTCGTAGACCGAGTCGAAGATCATCGCGCGGGCGGGCGCGTCGGCGTCGCCCTGCGGCGCCGGCACCTGCTTGACGACCTCGTCGAGCAGCTCGGCGACGCCCATGCCGGTCTTGGCCGAGACCCGCAGCACATCCTCCGGCTCGCAGCCGATGATGTGGGCCAGCTCACCCGCGTACTTGTCGGGGTCGGCCGAGGGCAGGTCGATCTTGTTGAGCACCGGGATGATCTGGAGGTTGTTCTCCAGGGCGAGGTAGAGGTTGGCCAGCGTCTGAGCCTCGATCCCCTGCGCGGCGTCGACCAGCAGGATCGCGCCTTCGCACGCCTCCAGGGCCCGGGAGACCTCGTAGGTGAAGTCCACGTGGCCGGGCGTGTCGATCATGTGCAGGACGTGGTCCTGCCCGTCGACCTGCCAGGGCAGCCGGACGTTCTGCGCCTTGATCGTGATGCCGCGTTCGCGCTCGATGTCCATCCGGTCGAGGTACTGGGCCCGCATGGCGCGCTCTTCGACGACGCCGGTGAGCTGCAGCATGCGGTCGGCCAGGGTCGACTTGCCGTGGTCGATGTGCGCGATGATGCAGAAGTTCCGGATGAGCTCCGGAGGCGTGAAGGTGGTGTCGGCGAACGTCGTCACTCGAATGAGTCCTCGGAAAGTCGGGGATGGCCACCTCTATGTTCCCATGGCCCTCCGGGTGCGGGTGGGGGTCATCCCCGATGCGGCATTTCGTGATCCGTGGTGCCCTCGAAGTATGAGCAATACGCACCAGCCGGCACCCCCTCCCCAGCCGGAGACCAGCGGGTTCGCCCGCGTCCTCGACCGGACGTTCGGTCACCCTTCCGGCGCGCTCGGCCGCCTCGGCGGCTGGGTCATGGCCCGCGGCAACGCCGCCACCGAACACCGCGTCGTCGACCTGGCGAAGATCGAACCCGACGAGACCGTTCTGGTCGTCGGGCCCGGCCCCGGCGTCGGCCTGGAGGCCGCAGCTCGCCTGGCCGGGCGCGCCGTCGGCGTCGACCCCTCCCTCGAGATGCTCACGCTGTGCCAGGAGCGCTGCGGCGACCGCGCCGAGCTGCGCGAAGGGTCGGCAGCGCACACCGGCGAGCCGGACGAGTCCGTCGACGTCGTGCTGAGCGTGAACAACGTCATGCTGTGGGACGACCGCGCGGCCGGGTTCGCCGAGCTGTTCCGGGTGCTGCGTCCGGGCGGGCGGCTGCTGCTGTCCGCGCACGAGAAGTGGCTGCCGGTGAGCAGGCACGTCCTGGCCGACGAAGCCGCCGCCGCCGGCTTCGCCGACCTGCAGACCTGGACCTGGGAACCGCCGGGGTTCGCCGCGCTCGCCGCGCAGCTGCGCGCGGTCAAGCCCGCTTAGCGGGTGTCCGTGCGGATCGGGTGGCCCTCGGGGACCTCGACCAGCACGATGCGCGTGCCGTCCGGATCGGCGATCCAGGCCTCGTCGAGGCCCCACGGCTCGCGCTGGGCGTCACGCACCGGCTCCAGCCCCTTGGCCTTGAGGCCGGCCAGGGTGCCGGCGAGGTCCCGGACCTGCAGCCAGAGCACCAGATCGGGCGACGCGCCCGCCTCGCCCGCACCGGAGACCTCCAGGGAGCCGTGGCCGAGGAAGAACACGGTGCCACCGGGGAATTCCCGCTCCACGGCCAGGCCGAGGGTGTCGCGGTAGAACGCCGTGGACGCGGCGGCGTCCCGCGGGCGGATCAGCAGCCGGCTCTTCAGGATCTCCATCCGCCCATCCCTACCGGACGGCCTCAGGCGGCCGCAATCGCCGCGATGCCGGACAGCACGACCGCCGACCCGGCGAGCCGCCGCACCGCGTCACTCTCGCCGAGGACCAGCCACGCGGCGAGGCCGCCGAGCACGATGCTCAGCTCCCGGGCGGGCGCGACCAGGCTGACCGGCGCCATGGTGAGGGCGAACAGCACGAGGATGTAGGCGATCGGCGAAAGGACCGCGACCAGGACGACTTCGCGGCGCTGCTCGCGCCAGATCCGCCGCACTTCGGCGCGATCGGCCAGCGCGCCGGGCACGAGCAGCACGCTCTGCAGGATCGAGCCGAGGCCGAAGTAGACGACCGGCGGCACGCCCAGGCCGGTCACCGAGTGCGCGTCCCAGAGCGTGTAGCCGGCGATGACGGCCCCGGTCAGCAGGCCGTACAGGATCCCGGCTTTGACCGCTCGAGGGTCGTCCGCCTTGCGGCCGGTGCTGATCACCAGCACCCCGGCGACGACCAGGAACGCGCCGAGCAGGCCGAGCGGGCCGGGCCGTTCGCCGAGCACCAGGACGGCGGCCAGCACGGACAGCAGCGGCCCGGTGCCGCGCGCGACGGGGTAGACGACGGAGAGGTCGCCGACGCGGTACCCGCGCTGCAGCACGACGCCGTAGGCGATGTGCAGCAGGGAAGTGACCACGGCGGCGAGCAACCAGCTCCACTGTGGACGGTCGGTTCCGGTGACGAGCAGCACGATCGTGACCGGCAGCAGCAAGACGGCACTGGTGGTGTAGTAGAGCCAGACGAACTGCGTGCCACCGGAGGAAATCCGCTTGGCCACGAGGTTCCACGCGGCGTGCACGACGGCGGCGACGAGGACGAGGGACAGTGCGGTGACGTTCATGGACCCTTTCCTGGGTTTCGCGCACGCGAAAACCGGGTCCTCCAGGCTTTTGCCCCGTCAGATGAACGACCGGCCGTCCGGGCCCGCCGATGGTGCCGCTCGGACCAGCCCCGCCGGCCCTGGTTGTGGGGCTGCTGGTGCGGGCCGGCGACGGAACCCTAGGCACTACCGCCGCCCACCGTACTCCCGCCGCGGGCCCGGCTGTTAGAGTGGACGCTCGCTGCCCGTGCGGCATTCCGTCATGGAGGAAACCCGGTATTTCCGGGGCCACTTCAGCGCGGCGGCGATCTCACCGAGTGAAACAGGAGTTGCCCTATGGCCAACATCAAGTCGCAGATCAAGCGCATCACGACGAACGAGAAGGCGCGTCAGCGCAACCAGGCGATCCGGTCCTCGGTGAAGACCGCGATCCGCAAGGTCCGCGAAGCCGCCGAGGCCGGCGACAAGGCCAAGGCCGCCGAGCTGCAGCGCGACGCCGCCCAGAAGCTGGACAAGGCCGTCTCGAAGGGCGTGATCCACGCCAACCAGGCCGCCAACAAGAAGTCGGCGCTGGCCAAGCGCGTCAACGCGCTCTGAGCTGGTTGATTTCTGGGAAGGCCCCGGCTTCGGCCGGGGCCTTCTTCATGCCCGGCGGGGGCCCCTTTCCGGGCGGTGGGCCTCCGCCCACTCCGAGGACCGCTCGCTCCAGCGCGTAGCCCGGGCGGTGAGTGGTCGCCCTTGGCGGCCGCCACCCCGAGGACCGCGCGCTCCAGCGCGTAGCCCGGGCGGTGAGCGGTCGCCCTTGGCGGCCGCCACCCCGAGGACCGCGCGCTCCAGCGCGTAGCCCGGGCGGTGAGCGGTCGCCCTTGGCGGCTGCCACCCCGAGGACCGCTCGCTCCAGCATGTAGCCCGGCGATCAGCGGTCGCCCTTGGCCGCCGCCACCTCGAGGACCGCTCGCTCCAGCGCGTAGCCCGGGTCCGCCGCCACGCCCTTGACCTCGGCGTTCAGCCGCGCGACCACGCGCATCGCCGTCGCCAGGCCGTCCGGGTTCCAGCCGCGGGACTGACCCTGCGCCTTGCGGATCTTCCACGGCGGCATGCCCAGCTCGCCGGCCAGCTGGTTCGGGTTGCCCCGGCCGGCGCCGGAGACCCGGGCGATCGTGCGGACCGCGTCGGCCAGCGCGTCGGCGACCAGGACGTGCGGGACACCCAGCTGCATCGCCCAGCGCAGCGACTCCAGCGCCGCCGAGCGGTCGCCGCTGACCGCCTTCTCCGCGACCGCGAAGCCGGTCACGTCGGCGCGGCCGCGGTGGTAGCGGCGGACCGCGTCCGCGTCGACGGCGCCACCCGTGTCCGCGACCAGCTGCGTCGCCGCCGAAGAGAGTTCCCGCAGGTCGGAGCCCACGGCGTCGAGGAGGGCGGCGACGCCCGCCGGGTCGATCTTGCCACCCACCCGGCGCACCTCGTGGCGCACGAACTGCTCCCGCTCGGCCGGCTTGGTGAGTTTCGGGCACTCGGTGACCTCGGCGCCGGCCTTCTTCAGCACCGCCGGGAGCGACTTGCCCGCCTTGCTGCGGCCGCCGCCGGTGTGCACGACAACCAGGACGACCCCGTCCGCCGGGTCCTTCAGGTACGCCGCCACGGCGTCCGACAGCTCCTGCGAGATGTCCTGCGCCGACTCGAGGACGATCACCCGGCCCTCGCTGAACAGCGACGGGCTGACCAGTTCGGCCAGCTCAGGCGCTGTGAGATCGGACACCCGGACCCGGGTCAGCTCCGCGGTCGCGTCCGTCGCGCGGGCGGCGGCGAGCGTCTCGCGGACGGCCCGCTCGATCAGCAGTTCTTCCTCACCCAGCACCAGGTGCAGCGGGGCCGGGGCGGTGGCTTGCGCGGTCACCCGGGAATCCTCTCACTTTGCGCTGCCATGCCCCCGCTCCGGTGATGTCGAGCGGCCACCGTGGCACGGGCCGAGCGCGATGTCGTACGGTGTAGCCGAGGCAGCCCGCCCCGGACGATCCGGCGTGCGCGGCACCGACAACCGAATACCGCTCATCCAGAGGGGCAGAGGGAACGGCCCGACGAAGCCCCGGCAACCGGCGTACAGCCTGTCATCCCGCGATCGCGGGATAGCTGACGACCACGGTGCCAATTCCGGCCCGCTTCGGCGGGGCAGATGAGGAAAGGAACCTCGCGATGACCGCCACCCTCGGCACGACCTCCACCACGAAGACCCCGGATCTCGGTCCCGCCGTCGAACTGGTGTCGAAGGAAGAGGGCCACCGGCAGCCGCTCGCTCCGGAGTTCGTCTCCGCCGAAGACTTCTCGCCGCTCGAGGTCGCCTACGACTTCGGCCGCGTCCGGCGCGAGGACATCGAGGCCGGCCCCAAGAACATCTGGCGCTACAAGAAGCTCCTTCCCGTGCCGTCCAACGTCGAGGAGATCCCGAACACCGAGCCGGGCGCGACGCGGCTGGTCCGCGCCGACCGCCTCGCCAAGGAACTCGGCCTCAAGCGCGTGTGGGTCAAGGACGACACCGGCAACCCGACGCACTCGTTCAAGGACCGCGTTGTCGCCGTCGCGCTGGCGGCGGCCCGCGAGTTCGGGTTCGAGGTGCTCGCGTGTCCGTCGACCGGCAACCTGGCCAACGCGACGGCCGCCGCGGCGGCCCGCGCCGGCTGGCGGTCGGTCGTGCTGATCCCCAAGACCCTCGAGCGTGCCAAGATCCTCACCACCGCGGTGTACGACGGCGACCTCCTCGCGATCGACGGCAACTACGACGACGTCAACCGCCTCGCCACCGAGCTCGCCGGCGAGCACCCGAAGTGGGCGTTCGTCAACGTGAACGTCCGGCCGTACTACTCGGAGGGCTCGAAGACGCTGGCCTTCGAGGTCGCCGAGCAGCTCGGCTGGCGGATCCCGCCGCAGATCGTCGTGCCGATCGCCTCCGGTTCGCAGCTGACCAAGGTGGACAAGGGTTTCCGCGAGCTGGGCCAGCTCGGTCTCGTGGAAGCCAGCCCGTACAAGGTGTTCGGCGCGCAGGCCACCGGCTGCTCGCCGGTGTCGGCGGCGTTCCGCGAAGGCCACGACGTGGTCCAGCCGGTGAAGCCGGACACGATCGCCCGTTCGCTGGCGATCGGCAACCCGGCCGACGGCCCGTACGTGCTCGACATCGTCAACCGCACCGGCGGCGCGATCGAGGACGTCTCCGACGAAGAGGTCGTCGAGGGCATCCGCCTGCTGGCCCGCACCGAAGGCATCTTCACCGAGACGGCGGGCGGGGTCACCGTCGCCACGGCGAAGAAGCTGGTCGAGACGGGCAAGCTGGACCCGGACGCCGAGACGGTGCTGCTGATCACCGGCGACGGCCTCAAGACCCTCGACGCGATCGAGAACCACGTGGGCCCCAAGGCCACCCTGCCGCCCTCGGCCGCGGCCGTGAACGAGGCCCTCGGCTACTGAGCGCGGTCCGGGGCGGGCACACCGGCCCGCCCCGGACGCTCGCGAATCGCGCTGACCACTGGCCAACGGCCGGACGGCCCGCCGCTCAGCGGACACGCCGCCCGGCCGCGGAGATCGCACTCACCAGCCGCCCGCAGCGAGCAACCACGGTTCGGCGGTGAAGCCGGGCCTGGCGCAGGGATCGCGCTGACCACGACTCAACCGCGAAGCCGGCCCGCGACCCAGTCGATACGCGGCAGCGCGACCATAGGGACCCACTCACCACCGCCCAGCAGCAACCAGCCACGGTTCGCGCTCACCGCGCCGCCTCCAGCGGGCCGCGGACCTCGCCGCGCGGACGGGCCTTACCGACCAGGCGGCGCGCGGAGCTCGCCTCGGCGAGCACACCGCAGCCTGCCCACGAGGACCTCACTCACCACGACACCGCAGCAAGCAGCCACCACAGTCCAGCGAAGAAGCCGCGCTCACCGCGCCGCCTCCGGTGAGCTGCGGCCGTTGCCGCGCGGGCGGGCCTCAGCGGCGGGGTGGGGCGCGCGGCTCGCCTCGGCGGGCTATTGCCGTTCCGGTGACCACCGCCGTGTCGCCGTCCAGGTCGGTGCGGGTTACTCGTGCGCCGAGCGCCGTCAATGTGTCTATTGTGGATTTACTGGGGTGTCCGTATGTGTTGCCCGCGCCCACGCTGACCAACGCCACCCGTGGGGCCACCGCCGCGAGGAACGCCGGCAACGAATATCTGCTGCCGTGGTGCGGGACTTTCAACACCTCCGCCTTCAGGTCTCCGATGTCGGCCAGCAGGTCTGCCTGAGCCGCGAGTTCGACGTCGCCGGTCAGCAGGGCGCGGCCCGCCTGGGTCTCCGCTCGCAGCACCACCGAGCTGTTGTTGATCGTCGTGCCGTCCTGTGGTTCGGACGAGCGGGCCGGGACGTAGCGGGGGCCGAGGACGTCGATGGCCAGGCCTGGCCAGTCCAGCCGTTCACCCGGGTTCAGCTCCACCAGCGGCACCGCCCGGCGGGCGGCCTCGGCGGCGACCTGCCGCCACGCCCAGCCCGGTGACCGCCCCGGGCCGACGGCGATCGCGCCCACCGCGCGACCGTCGAAGACCGAGGTAAGGCCGCCGATGTGGTCGGCGTGGAGGTGGCTCAGCACCAGCAGCGGGATCCGGTCGACCGCCAGCCGGTGCAGGCATTCGTCGACCGGCCCCGGCTCCGGTCCGGCGTCCACGACCACCGCGCGCCCCGGCTCGGCCGTCGCCAATACGACCGCGTCGCCCTGGCCGACGTCGCATTCGACCATCGCCCAGCTCCGCGGCGGCCACGCCGGCGCCAGCACCCGGACCGGCACGAACACCAGCAGCGCGCCGGCCACCAGCACCGCCATCAGGACCCGCACCCGCCGGTACCGGACCGCGAGCACCAGCACGACGAGGACGGCCGCGGCCAGCAGACCACCCAGCCAGCCACCTGGCCAGGCGATGACCGCACCCGGAGCCCGCGCACCGTGCCGGGCGACGGTGATCAGCCACCGGGCCTCCGGATCGGCCAGGTGCACCAAGACCTTCCCGGCACCCGGCCACCACGGGCCGGTGACGGTCGCCAGCACGCCGAGCACCGTCGCCGGGGCCACCACGGGCGCGGCGAGGACGTTGGTCAGCACCGAAACCAGGCTCACCGAACCCGCCATGCCCGCGAGCACCGGCGCCGTCACCAGGAACGCCGCCAGCGGGATCGCCAGCCCCTCCGCGAACCCCGGCGGGATCCCGCGGCGAACCAGGGCGTCCGCCCAGCGAGGCGCGAGGAGGACCAGCCCACCGGTGGCGCACACGGACAGCGCGAAGCCGAAGTCCGTGGCCATCGCCGGATCCGCCACCACCAGCACGCACACCGCGAACGCCAGCGCCGGCAACGCCGAGCCACGGCGTCCCAGCGCCAGGGCCAGGAGCGCCACGGCGGCCATGACACCCGCGCGCAGCACGCTCGGCTCCGGGCCGACCAGGACGAGGAAGCCGGCCAGGCACCCTCCGGCCGCCGCGGCCGACAGCCGGGGCCCGAGCCGGAGCAGCCGCAACAGGAGCAGCACCGCCCCGCAGACGACCGCCAGATTGCCGCCGCTGACCGCGGTGAGGTGCGCGAGGCCCGCCGAGACGAACTCCTGCTCGACGCGCGGGGACAACCCGCTCGTGTCGCCCAGTACAAGCCCCGGCAGCAGGCCCGCGGGTTCGTCCGGCAGGACCTGGCACAGGTCGTGGAGGCCGGCGCGCAGCCCGGCCGCCGCCCGCTGCCACCACGGCGCCGGGCCGGGCTCCCCCGGCGGGCCGCGCACCGACAGCACGGCCACGGTCAGGTCCGCGCCGCGTGGCGGCATCAGCAGGCCCGTCGCGGTCACCTCTTGGCCTGGCAGCAGCGACGTCCACTGCTCGACCGGGGCCAGGAGCAGCACGCGGCCGGACGAGGAGACCGGCCGCCCGTCGACCGATGCCGTGCGGACGTCGGCCGCGAGGACGACCGACCGGGCGCCGGCTTGCCGATCGGCGTATCCCGCGCTGCGTACGGGCTGCGGGCGTTCGGCGACGACCACCTGCAGGGCAGCCGGCAGCCCTTCGGCGGCGGAAGCGCGCAGCTCGTCACGCTGGGCGTCGCGGATTCGCCAGGCGATCGGCCCGGCGGCCAGGAGGCCCAGGATCAGCAGGGCTGCCGCCGTGTCGCGCACCCGAGGGTGGCCACGGGCGCGCCACAGCACGAGACCGGCCACGACCGTTGCGGCGAGGCCGGTGGCGAGGGCCGTCCACCAGCCGAGGAGCAGGCCGGTCAAGGCCGCCAGCCAGCACGCCGCCGCGGCCGGGACGAGCCGCATGTCCTGCCTGGTGTCGGGTGCGGGGTTGGTGCTCATCGGTCCGCCACCTCCGGAAAGAACTCGCCCACGCCTCCGGAACCGGCCGCCGCCGGCCGCTTTGCCCAGCCGCGAAAGGCATCCGGCGACCGCCGTCTTCTCCTGCGAGCGATCGAGCCTGCCTTCGCGAGGTGCCGACGACGGGCCCGGCCGACACTGCAAGTGCCGGGTGGCAGCGCCCAATTCGACGGCCGCATGTCCTGCTTGTTGTCGATTACCGGGATGGTGCTCATCAGACCGTCACCTGCTCCCGCAGCTTTTCGAACCGGCTTTCGCCGATACCGTCGACGTCCCGCAGTTGCTCCACCTTCGTGAAGCCGCCGTGGTCCGTGCGCCACTGGACGATGCGCTTGGCCATCACCTCTCCCACTCCGGGGAGGGTGTCCAGCTGGTCCGCCGTTGCCGAGTTGAGGTTCAGCTTCCCGCCCGCCGCCGGGGAGCCCGGGTCCGGCTGGGCCGGGATGCCGACCGCCAGCTGCTCGCCGTCCGCGACCTTGCGGGCCAGGTTCAGGGCCGCGATGTCCGCTCCCGGTTCGGGGCCGCCCGCCGCTTTCAGGACGTCCGCCACGCGGGCGCCCTGGGGCACCGTGACCAGGCCCGGTGAGCGGACGCGCCCGATCACGCTGACGACCAGGCCCGCCGGGGGCGCGGCGCGCGCCTCGGCCGCCCGTTTTTCGCTGGGCTGCGCGCTGGGCAGCGCGGGCGGTGACTCGGGTGCCGGAGCACCGCCCACGAACGCGACCGCGCCCAGGACGATCATCACGACCGCCGCGAAGACACCGGCCAGCGCCCACCGGCGGCGGCCCGTACCGGCCGATCCGCCCGGCAGCCAGCGCCGGACCAACCGGCCGCCCGGGCCGACCGTGCTCGCATCGGGCGAGAGCTGGTCGGCCAGCCAGGAGAGCCGGTCGTTGACGGGAGAGCCCGGATCCCGGGCGGACTGCTCGAACACACGATCGACGTTAGGGCCCGCGGGGAGGCGTCCGACAGGGGTGGCGTCGCGTCCTGTGGACAACCGGGGTGTTGTGGATGGATTCCCGGGATCGTTCCCGGGGACGGGCGCTAGCTCCGGACCGTCCGCTGGACGACGACCCCCAGCACCCCGGGACCCGTGTGCGCCCCGATCACCGCACCCAGCTCGGAAACCACGCAGCCCGCCGAGCGCGGCACCGCTTCCTCGAGCCGGTTCGCCAGCTCGACCGCCCGTTCCGGCGACGCGAGGTGGTGGACGGCGAGTTCGACGTCGTCCTCGGCCGCCGCCTGGGCCGCGAGCTCGACCAGGCGCGCGATCGCCCGGTTCATCGTGCGGACCTTCTCCAGCGGCAGGATCCGGCCGTCGGACATGTGCAGCACCGGCTTCACCGCCAGCGCCGTGCCCAGCAGCGCCGCCGCCGGGCCGATCCGGCCGCCGCGGCGCAGGTGTTCCAGGGTCTCCACGACGAACAACGTCGACGAGCAGCCGGCCGCCGTCACCGCGGCGGCTTCGACGTCGGCCGCCGAAGCTCCGTCGGCGGCGGCCGACGCGGCACGCAGCGCGGCGAACCCGAGCCCCATCGCGGTGGTCCGCGAGTCGACGACGCGGACCCGGTCCGGCCCGACTTCCTGCGCGGCGAGCACCGCCGCTTCCCAGGTGCCCGACAGTTCCCTCGACAGGTGGACCGACACGACCGCGTCCGCCCCTTCGGCGAACGCCGCCTGGTACTCCTTGACGAACTCGGTGGGTGTCGGCCGCGACGTCGTGACGATCTTCCGCTGCTTCATCGCCTCCGCGACAGCAGCCGGTCCGGTCTCGACTCCGTCGAGGGAAACCACCCCGTCGACCAGGACGTGCAGGGGCACCACCCGGACCGCGTGCCGTTCGGCGAACCCCTCCGGCAGGTGGGCGGTGGAATCCGTGACTACGGCGACCGACACGCCGTCAGCCTACGTGGCCGGGGGCCAGCGCCGGCGCCATCAACACGGACATCGCCTCGCCCACCGCGGCGTGTCCCGCCCAGCCCCAGTGCATGCCGTCGGCGTTGCCCGCGCCGCTCAGCACGTGCTCCCCCACGACGGCTTCGAGGTCCAGCAACGGAACTCCCGCGCGGGAGCTCCACGCCGCCATCGCCGCCGCCGCTGCCGGGCGCGCGGTGTGCACGCCGCCGTAGGCCGCCGCGCGGTGGACCGACGGCAGCCAGCCGAAGATCGGCAGCTCCGGCCGCAGGACCCGCAGCGCGCCCACGGCGGTGTCGAGGTACTGCACGGTGAGCTTGGCCGGCAGCACCGCGGGCCGGCCGCGCAGCGCCACCGCCAGCCGCGGCTGCGCGGCGAGGTAGGCCTTGCGCACGACGCGCCGCACCGGGTCGGGCCGCAGGTACCGCAGGCCGGTGCGCAGGTAGGTCGGCAACGGCGAGGGCAGCGTGTCCATGCTGCCGATCGCGAACACGACCGCGTCGACGTGGTGCAGATCGGCCCAGACGCGCGGGTCGCCGGTCAGCGACCACCAGGCGTCCCGGGCGTTCCAGCCGATGCCCGCGACCAGGTCGGCGGAGCCACCGAGGGCGGCGGCCGCCACATTGGGCCACAGCCGCGGCTCGTCCGCGGCGCAGGGTCCTTCGGGACCGTGAAAGCTCAGCGAATCGCCGAACACCAGCAGGCGCGGCCCCATCGG
This sequence comes from Amycolatopsis sp. NPDC005003, assembly GCF_053600695.1. NCBI lineage: Bacteria > Bacillati > Actinomycetota > Actinomycetes > Pseudonocardiales > Pseudonocardiaceae > Amycolatopsis > Amycolatopsis sp. NPDC005003. The sequence continues at coordinate 69,765 of NZ_JBSGAI010000004.1, forward strand.
CTAGCCGTGCATCCCCGCGTTGTAGGCGTGCAGCCGCCACTTCCCGTCGCGACGGCCCAGTTCGACCCAGTGGCAGTTCGAGATCCCGCCGAGCGACGGCCAGATGCCGACCGGCAGGTCCAGCAGCCGCGCGGTCAGCGCGATGATCAGCCCGCCGTGCGCGGCCAGCAGCACGGTGTCGCCCGCCGCGGCGTTGGCCTGCTGCAGGTCGGTGACGACGTCGCCCGCGCGGTCGGCGACATCGACGCGGCTCTCGCCGCCCGGCGGGGCCCAGGTCGCGTCGGTGCGCCAAAGGTCGCGTTCACCGGGGTAGGCCCGGTCGACTTCCTCGCCGGTGAGGCCCTGCCACTCGCCGAGGTGCGTCTCGCGCAGCCGCTTGTCGATCCGCAGCGGGACGCCGATCGCGTCGGTGAGCACGGTGGCGGTGTCGGTGGCCCGGCGCAGGTCGGAGGCGATGACGAGGTCCGGGGAGAAGCGGGCCAGTGCGGGCACCGCGAACCGGGCCTGGTTCCAGCCGCGCGGGGTCAGCGCCGAATCGAGGTGACCCTGCATCCGCCCGGCGGCGTTGTAGTCCGTCTCGCCGTGGCGCCAGAGCACCAGCCGCCGCGGGCTCACGGGACGTCCGGGTCCTCGTCGGCGGGTGGCTCCTCGAGGCCGGCCACCTCGATGCGCGGGCAGTCCTTCCAGAGCCGCTCGAGGCCGTAGAACGTGCGCTCTTCGACGTGCTGGACGTGCACGACGACGTCGACGTAGTCGAGCAGCACCCAGCGCCCCTCGCGGGCGCCTTCGCGGCGGACCGGCTTGTGGCCGCTCTCCCGCAGTTTCTCCTCGACGTTGTCGACGATCGCGCCGACCAGGCGCTCGTTGGACGCGGAGGCGATGACGAAGGCGTCGGTGATGACGAGCTGTTCGGACACGTCCAGCACGACGACGTCGCTGGCCTTCTTGTCCGCCGCCGCGTGGGCGGCCGCTACGGCCAGCTCTCGAGCCTCGGACGTGGCTGCCACGGTGCTCCTTTTCCAGATCGGGTTCGCCCGAGAAGGGTACCCGCAGGCACCGACGGTGGTTCAGTCGCTCTTCCGGTACAGGTCCTTTTTGGCGATGTAGCGGACGACGCCGTCGGGAACGAGGTACCAGACCGGCTCCCCGCGGCCGACGCGATCGCGGCAGCCGGTGGACGAAATGGCCATCGCGGTCACCTCGACGAGGCTCACCTTGCCGCTGGGCAGGTGGTGGGAGTTGAGCCGGTACCCGGGGCGCGTGACACCGATGAAGTGCGCGAAGTCGAACAGCTCGTCGGCCTTGTGCCAGGTCAGGATCTGTTCGAGCGCGTCCGCGCCGGTGATGAAGAACAGCTCGTCTTCGGGGTACTCGGCGTGCAGGTCGCGGAGGGTGTCGACGGTGTAGGTGGGGCCGCCGCGGTCGATGTCCACGCGGCTGACGGAGAAGACCGGGTTGGACGCGGTCGCGATCACCGTCATCAGGTAGCGGTCCTCGGCCTTGGTCACCTCGCGGGCCGTCTTCTGCCACGGCTGCCCGGTGGGGACGAAGATCACTTCGTCGAGCCCGAACCGGGACTGGACCTCGCTGGCCGCGACGAGGTGGCCGTGGTGCACGGGGTCGAAGGTGCCGCCCATGACCCCGATCCGCCGTGGTGACATGACCGGAGAGCCTATAAGGCCGGACGCCCGGCGGCCTGGTGCTCTTCACCACCTCGCCCGACCGGGCAAAGCCTGTGATTCAGGTCACAATACCGCCCGTATGCGTCACTAACCCTCCGTTCGCGGCACCGCCGATTCCCGTTCTGTCGGTGTGATGGGGTAGACGTGGGGACGTGGACACGACCAGCACCACCTCAGCCCTCCGCGACCGCGCCGAGACCCTCCTCCGGGCACTGGCCGGCGATGCGGCGAAGCTGCGCGAAGACCAATGGACGGCCATCGAGGCCTTGGTCGCGCAGCGGCGCCGCGCGCTGGTCGTGCAGCGCACCGGGTGGGGCAAGTCGGCGGTGTACTTCCTGGCCACGGCGTTGCTGCGCGAGCAGGGCAGCGGGCCGACGGTCATCGTCTCGCCCCTGCTGGCGCTGATGCGCAACCAGATCTCGGCGGCGGCGCGCGCCGGGATCCACGCGGCGACGATGAACTCCGCGAACCCGCAGGAGTGGGACCAGGTCCAGGCGTCGGTCGCGGCCGGCGAGGTGGACGTCCTGCTGGTCAGCCCCGAACGGCTGAACAACCCGGACTTCCGCGACAACGTGCTGCCGAAGCTGACCGCGAGCACCGGCCTGCTGGTGGTCGACGAGGCGCACTGCATTTCGGACTGGGGCCACGACTTCCGGCCCGACTACCGGCGCCTGCGCACCCTGCTGGGCGACCTCCCGGACGGCGTGCCGGTGCTGGCGACGACGGCGACCGCGAACGACCGCGTGGTCACCGACGTCGCCGAGCAGCTGGGCCTCGGCACCGGGGCCGACACGCTGGTCCTGCGCGGCAGCCTCGACCGGGAAAGCCTGCGGCTGTCGGTGTGCCGGCTGCCGACCTCGCAGGCGCGGCTGGCCTGGCTCGCGGAGCACCTGGCCGAGCTGCCGGGGTCCGGGATCATCTACTGCCTGACCGTGGCGGCGGCGCACGACGTCGCTTCGCTGCTGAAGGACCGCGGCTACCCGGTGGCGGCCTACACCGGCAAGACCGACCCGGCCGACCGGCAGGCGGCCGAGGACGACCTGCTCGGCAACCGGGTCAAGGCCCTGGTCGCGACGTCCGCGCTGGGCATGGGATTCGACAAGCCGGACCTCGGGTTCGTCGTGCACCTCGGCGCGCCGTCGTCGCCGATCGCCTACTACCAGCAGGTCGGCCGCGCCGGGCGTGGCGTGGAGCGCGCCGAGGTGGTGCTCCTGCCCGGCGAGGAGGACAAGGCGATCTGGGCGTACTTCGGGTCTCTGGCCTTCCCGGACGAGCTACGGGTGACACAGGTGCTGAACACTCTCTCCTACGCCGACCGTCCACTGTCGACGGCCGCGCTGGAGCCGTCGGTCGAGCTTTCCCGGTCCCGGCTCGAAATGGTGCTCAAGGTGCTGGACGTCGACGGCGCGGTGCGGCGCGTCAAGGGCGGCTGGACCAGCACGGGCGAGGAGTGGCAGTACGACCGCGGGCGCTACCGGCGGGTCGCGGAGGCGCGCGACCGCGAACAGGAGGCGATGCTCGGCTACCTCGCCACCGGCGGCTGCCGGATGGAGTACCTGCGCCGCCAGCTCGACGACCCCGAGGCGGCGCCGTGCGGGCGGTGCGACAACTGCACCGGGCAGCACTGGGACACGACGGTGGCCGACGACGTCGCCGAGGCGACCCGCGAACGGCTGCAGCGGCCGGGCGTCGAGGTCGCGCCGCGGAAGCAATGGCCCACCGGGATGTCCTCTTTGGACGTTCCGGTGTCCGGGCGGATCTCGGCCGACGACCAGGCCGAGCCGGGCCAGGTGCTCGGGCGGCTCACCGACGTCGGCTGGGGCAACCGGCTGCGGGAACTGGTGGGGCCGCAGGCGAAGGACGCCGAGGTACCGGACTCGGTGTTCAAGGCGTGCGTCCAGGTGCTCGCCGGGTGGCAGTGGGCGCAACGGCCGGTCGCGGTGGTCGCCGTCCCGTCGGAGACGCGGCCGCAGCTCGTGTACAGCCTGGCGACCCGGCTGGCCGAGATCGGCAGGCTGGACTTCCTCGGCGCGCTCGACGCCGAGGGGCCACCACCACGTCAGGCGAACAGCGCGCAGCGGCTGGCCGACCTGTGGCGGCGGCTGAGCATGCCGGCCGACCTCGCGGGAGTGCTGCCGTCCGGGCCGGTGCTGCTGGTGGACGACGTCATCGACACCGGCTGGACCATGACGCTGGCCGCGCGGCTGCTGCGGCGGGCCGGGGCGCCCGCGGTGCTGCCGTTCGCGCTGGCCAGCACGGCGTAAGGGAGGGGAGAACACGAAGCCGGGCGAGTCGGGATCTTTCGCACTGCGAAGGAATGTGGCAAAGTCCCGTTCCACCTTCGGGTGACGTGGAGGCCGCCATGACCGAATCCGCCGTCCAGGTTTCGCAGCGCCACCGGCTGCCGGTGCGCAAGCTGTTCGCCGCCAGTGCCGGGAACGCGCTGGAGTGGTTCGACTGGACGATCTACGCGACGTTCAGCATCTACTTCGCCAGTGCGTTCTTCCCCGCGGGGAACGACACGCTCGCCCTGATCAACACCTTCGCCACCTACGCGCTGGCGTTCTTCTTCCGCCCGCTGGGCGGGGTGCTGCTCGGGCGCTTCGCGGACACGCGCGGGCGGAAGCCGGCCATGATCCTCACCATCCTGCTCATGGCGGGCGGGTCGGTGGCGATCGGGCTGCTGCCGACGTTCGCGCAGGTGGGCTGGCTCGCGCCGATCCTGCTGCTGCTCGCCCGGGTCGCGCAGGGGCTGTCACTCGGCGGTGAGGTGTCGAACGCGTCGGCCTACCTGGGCGAGATCGCGCCACCGGAGCGGCGCGGGCGGTACTCGGCGTTCTTCTACATCTCGACCGGCTCGGCGGTGCTCGTCGCGACCGTGCTCGGCTTCGTGCTGGCCCGCGCGCTGGACAAGGCCCAGCTGACGTCGTGGGGCTGGCGGCTGCCGTTCCTGCTGGGCGGCGTCTTCGGCCTGGTCGGGCTGTGGCTGCGCCGCAGCCTCGCCGAGACCGAGCTGTTCGAGCAGACGAAGGCCAAGGCGCGCAAGATCGAACGGCCGCTGCTGACCACGCTGACCCAGCACCCGAAGGCCGTCGGCCGGCTCGTCGGCTTCACCATGCTGTCGACCCTTTGCTACTACACGTTCTTCAGCGCGCTGACGTCGTTCGCGGTGAAGAACCGGCACGCCGACGCCGACGCCGTCTTCCTCGCGCTTTCGGTCGGCACGGCGTTGTTCATCGCGCTGCAGTACCCGATGGGCGCCCTCGCGGACCGGCTCGGCCGCAAGCCGCAGCTGCTGGTCTGGTCCGGGGTGACGGCGGTGGTCGTCGTGCCACTGTCCACTTTGATCGGCCCGAACGTCGGCGGGCTGCTCGTGGTGTTCTGCGTCGGGCTCGGGCTGTACACGGCGATGACGTCGATCGCGCCGGCCATCATGAGCGAGCTGTTCCCCACCGAACTGCGCGGGCTGGGGATCGGCGCCTGGTACAACCTGACCGTCGCGATCTTCGGCGGCACCGCTCCCCTGCTCATCACCCTGTTCGGCACCGTTTCGCAAACGCTCTACTTCTGGTACGTCGCCGTGGGCGCAGCGATCGCCTTCGCGGTGATCCTCACGCTGCCCGAGACCAAGGGCAGCGAGCTGCGGTAAACCCTTCGTCATCGGCCGGTCACGCTCGCTACGCTGCGGGCTTCCCCTGACCGAGCCGAAGGAGGGACACCGTGCAGCAGACCGCCGACGTCACCGAGGAGCTGGCGCGCCGCGTGGTGACCGCCGCCGGCCGGGTGCTGGACGTCGAACTGGCGCCGGAGCAGGCGCTCGTGCAGGCGTCGCCGCGCGAAGGCGTCGACTACCAGGCCAACCTCGCGATGAGCTTGGGCAAGCAGCTCGGCCGGCCGCCGCGTGAGGTCGCCGGGCTGATCGCCGGGGCACTGGAACTCGACGGGATCGCCGATCGGCCGGAAGTCGCCGGGCCGGGCTTCCTGAACTTCCTGCTGCGCAAGGAATGGCTCGAAAGCCGGACCGCCGCGCTACTCGGCGACCCGCGCCTCGGGGTGCCGGAAACCCCGGCGCCGCGGCGGATCGCGCTGGACTACAGCAGCCCGAACGTCGCCAAGGAGATGCACGTCGGGCACCTGCGCACGACGGTCATCGGCGACGCCCTCGCCCGGCTGCTGCGGTTCGCCGGACACGAAGTGCTGCCGCACAACCACCTCGGCGACTGGGGCACGCCGTTCGGCATGCTCATCGAGCACCTGCTCGACGTCTCGGCCGGCCAAAGCGCCATCGCCGATCTCGACACCTTCTACCGCGAAGCGCGCCGGAAGTTCGACAGCGACGACGCGTTCGCGACTCGTGCGCGCGAGCGGGTGGTGTTGCTGCAAAGCGGCGACGAAGAGACGCTCGGCGTCTGGCGGGAGCTGATCGCCGAGTCGACACGGCATTTCAACGAGGTCTACGCGCTGCTCGGGGTGGCGTTGACGGACAAGGACATCTACGGCGAGAGCTTCTACAACCCGTACCTCGCCGACGTGGTCGAAGACCTCGGGAAAGCGGGACTGACCGAGATCAGCGACGGCGCGGTCTGCGTGTTCCCCGAAGGGTTCCGCAACCGCGAAGGCGACCGGCTGCCGCTGATCGTCCGGAAACGCGACGGCGGCTACGGCTACGCGGCGACCGACCTGGCCACCGCCCGGTACTGGACGGCCGAACGCGGCGCGACCGACCTGCTCTACGTCGTCGGAGCCCCGCAGGCGCAGCACTTCGCGATGGTGTTCGCCGTCTGCCGCGCCGCCGGCTGGCTGACCGGGCACGCCGAGCACATCGGCTTCGGCACGGTGCTGGGCGCCGACGGCAAGACCATGCGGACCAGGTCCGGCGACACGGTCAAGCTCGCCGACCTGCTCATCGAAGCCGTCTCGCAGGCCGCCGCGGTCGTCGCCGAGCGCAGTGAGCTCGACGCGGCCGGGCAAGCCGAGGTCGCCCGGGCGGTCGGCATCGGCGCGGTCAAGTACGCCGACCTGTCCGGTGACCGCGAGCGCGACTACCTCTTCGCCTGGGACCGGATGCTCGCCAAGGAGGGCAACACCTCGGTGTACCTCCAGTACGCGCACGCGCGGACGCGGTCGATCCTCCGCAAGGCGGGCGGCGAGCCCGGCGGGGCGGAGATCCTGTTGGAAGCGCCGGCGGAGCGGGCGTTGGCGCTGAAGCTGCTCAGGTTCGGCGAAGCATTGAGGGCGGCGACAAGCGCCTACGCGCCGCACAAGCTCTGTACGTACCTCTACGAGACCGCCGTCGCTTTTTCGCGGTTCTTCGAGGAATGCCCGGTTCTGAAGGCTGCTTCGCCGGAGCTGCGCGCGTCACGGCTGAGGTTGACTACGCTGACGTCGAACACGCTCGCGCTCGGGCTTTCCCTGCTCGGCATCGAAGCACCCGACCAGCTCTAGCGGGAGACCACTGTGGAACTGCCCGGCGACCTGCTCGCTCTGCTGCGCGAGCCCAGCCTGTGCTTCCTGTCGACGGTGATGCCGGACGGTTCGCCGCAGCTCACCCAGACGTGGGTGGACACCGACGGCACGCACATCCTCGTCAACACGGTGCTGGGCCACCAGAAGCAGCGCAACATCGCGCGTGACCCGCGAGTGGCGCTCAACGTCGCCGACCGCGACCGGCCGTCGCGCTACTACGCGATCCGCGGACGGGTTCTCGACGTGACCGAGGACGGCGCGGCCGAGCACATCGAGGAGCTTGCGCAGCGCTACCTCGGCGGCCCGTACCCGTGGTGGGGCGGCCGCGACCAGACGCGGTTGCTGCTCACGATCAAAGCGGACCGGATCACGTCGTGATCATCGTCGCCGGCTGGCTAGCCGTGGCGCCCGAAGACCGGGCCGCTTACCTCGACAGCTGCGCCGAAGCCGTCCGGCTCGCGCGGGAGGCGCCCGGCTGCCTGGAGTACGCGCTGGGCGCCGACCTGCTCGACGCCGGCCGGATCACGGTGTACGAGCGCTGGGAGTCCGATGCGGACCTCGAGCGGTTCCGCGGGTCCGGGCCGTCGGGTGAGCAGGCCGCGCGGATCCTCGACGCGTCGGTGGCGCGCTACCGGATCTCGGCGGTCGAGGCGCCGTGACCCGCCAGTAGCGTCACCAGTTCGCCGGCCAGGCCGCGGCCGATCGGCTCCCGCGTCGCGAGGAGCCGGTACCAGAGCGTGCCGAAGACGACGTCGATGACCGTGCCGGGCGCGACGCCGGCGGGCAGTTCGCCGCGCTCGCGGGCGCGGTCGACGATCGTGCCCAGCGCTTCGCGGCGGCGGTACAGGAAGTCCTCGCGGAAGCGGTTGCCGAACTCCGGGTCGATCTGGGCTTGGGCCATCAGCGCCCGGAGCGTGTCCGCGACCTGGTTGTTCTCCCCCAGCTCGAACGTGCTGCCCAGGAAGTGCCCGAGGTCGGCGCCGAACGAGCCCGCGTCGGGGATCGGGATCTGCAGGTCGGCCTTCGTCGCGAGCGCGTCGAGCAGGACGTCGGCCTTCGAAGGCCACCAGCGGTAGATCGTCTGCTTGCCGACGCCCGAGCGCGCGGCGATCCCTTCGACGGTCAGCGCGCCGTAGCCGGACTCCGCGACCAGGTCGAGCGTCGCGGCAAGGATCGCCAGCCGGCTCTGCTCACTGCGCTTGCGGCCGGGGCGGGACTGGTCGGTCATGGGATCCGATGGTAGCGTCTATTTCGAAACGAGACGTACCGGTTCGAAATGAGGAACAAGCATGAGCATCGCTCTCGTGGCCGGCGGCACTTCGGGCATCGGCCTGGCGACCGCGCGGCGGCTGCAGCAGCGGGGATACGACGTCCACGTCACCGGACGCGGCAAGGAGCGCCTCGACGACGTCGCGGCGAGCGACCCGGAGCTGACCGGGCACCAGGCCGACGGCGGAGATGCCGGGGCGATGGCCTCGCTGGCCGAGTCGCTCGGGACGGTCGACGTGCTGGTGGTGAGCCTGTCCGGCGCCGAAGGGATGGGGCCGATCGAGGCGCTGGACCTCGCGATGCTGCGGCGGGCGTTCGACGCGAAGTTCTGGGCACACCTGACGACGATCCAGGCCGTGCTGCCGCACCTGGCCGCGGACGGGTCGATCACGCTGCTCAGCGCGATCACGGCCCGGGCGGCGATGGCCGGCACGGCCGGGATCGGCGCCATCAACGCGGCGGTCGAAGCGCTGGTCAAACCCCTGGCGGTGGAGCTGGCGCCGCGGCGGGTGAACGCGGTGTCGCCGGGCGTGGTCGACACGGCGTGGTGGAGCGGCTTCCCGGCGGAGATGCGGGAGGGGTTCTTCGCGCAGGCGGCGGCTTCGATCCCGGCCCGCCGGGTCGCGACCGCGGACGACGTGGCGGAAGTGGTGACGCTGGCGGCGACGAACCGGAACCTGACCGGCACGGTCCTGGAAGCCGACGGCGGCGCCCGCCTGGTCTCACTGGGCTGAGAGGTCGCACTTTCACGTGAAAGTGCGACCTGGGGCGTGGGTCAGCGGCGGAGGGGGACGAGGTCGTCGGCGTGGACGACCTCTCTCCGCTGCTCCTCCGGGAGCTCGGGGGTTGAGCGGCCGATCAGGTCCGGGAGCTCGGTCGCGTCGAACGCCACCACTCCGCGGGCCACCGGGCGGTCCTTCGCGTCGACCAGGTCGACCACGTCGCCGGCCTGGAACTCGCCGTCCACGCCGGTGATGCCCGCGGCCAGGAGGGACCGGCGGCGGCGGACCACCGCGGTCACCGCGCCGTCGTCGAGGCGGAGCCTGCCCGTGGTGTCCGCCGCGTACCCCAGCCAGAAGCGACGGGCGGACAGGCGGGTGTCCGCCGGGGCGAACGCCGTGCCCGGGGAAGCCGAGGTCAGCGCCGCCGAGGCTTCCGAAGCCGCCGCCAGCAGCACCGGGATGCCCGCTCCGGCCGCCGTGCGGGCGGCCGCCAGCTTGGACACCATGCCGCCCGTTCCCAGGCCGGAGCTGGACATGCCGACCGAGATCCCGTCCACATCGGACTCCGACAGGACCTCCGTCAGCTTGCGGGTCGCGCCGCCGCGGGGGTCGCCGTCGTACAGGCCGTCCACATCGGACAGCAGGACCAGCGCGTCCGCGCCGATCAGGTGCGCCACCAGGGCCGCCAGGCGGTCGTTGTCGCCGAAGCGGATTTCCTCGGTCGCCACCGTGTCGTTCTCGTTGACCACCGGGACCGCGCCCAACGCCAGCAAGCGCGAAAACGTCCGCTGGGCGTTGCGGTAGTGCGACCGGCGGACGACGTCGTCGGACGTCAGCAGCACCTGACCGACCGTCAGCGAGTACCGGCCGAACGACTCGGCGTACGCGTGGGCCAGCGCCAGCTGCCCGACGCTCGCCGCCGCCTGCTGGGTCGCCAGGTCACGCGGGCGCTTGCCCAGCGAGAGCGGGGCCAGCCCGGCGCCGATCGCACCCGAGGACACCAGGACGATCTGGGTCTCCCGGGCGACGCGCTCGGCGATCGCGTCGACCAGCGCGTCCAAGCGGGCCACGTCGAGCCCGCTGCCCGCCGTCGTCAGCGCCGACGAGCCGACCTTGACCACCAACCGGCGAGCCGCAGCGATCGCCTCGCGAGTGCCGCTCACGCGTCGAGGTCCAGCTCGTCTTCGTCCTCGCCGGTGCCGTCGCGGCGGATCCGGCGGGCCTCCTTGCGCTCGGCCGCGCCGACCCGGTCGGTGCGCTCCAGCCGGACGTCGGTGCCGCGCCCGGACAGGTGGACCGCCACCGAAGGCGTCGACGGCTCCCACTCGAACTGCACGTCGCCGATGGTGACCGGGCTGCCCGGCTTCGCGCCGAGCTTCGCCAGCTCGTCTTCGACGCCGAGGCGGTTGAGCCGGTCGGCGAGGTAGCCGACGGCCTCGTCGTTGCCGAAGTCGGTCTGGCGGATCCAGCGCTCCGGACGCGCGCCGCGGATGATGAACGCGCCCTCTTCCTCCGGGTCGACCTCGACGGTGAAACCGGAGTCGTCGACGGCCAGCGGCCGCAGGACGATCTTCTCCGGCTCCAGCACCGGCTGCGCCTCGCGGTACTTCTCGACGATGGCGGCCAACGCGAACGTCAGCTCGCGCAAACCCTTGCGCGAAGCCGTCGAAACCTCGAAGACCTGCAGGCCGCGAGCCTCGAAGTCGGGGCGGACGAACTCGGCGAGCTCGGCCGCCTCCGGGACGTCGATCTTGTTCAGCACGACCACGCGCGGACGTTCTTCGAGCTTTCCGCCGAGACTCGGCGTGTACTTGGCGAGCTCCGTCTCCAGAGCGTCCACATCGGACAGCGGGTCGCGGCCGGGCTCCAGCGTCGCGCAGTCGACGACGTGCACCAGCACCGCGCAGCGCTCGATGTGGCGGAGGAAGTCGAGGCCCAGGCCCTTGCCCTCGGACGCGCCGGGGATGAGGCCGGGCACGTCGGCCATCGTGAACACCGTGTCGCCGCCGGTGATGACGCCGAGGTTCGGCACCAGCGTGGTGAACGGGTAGTCGGCGATCTTCGGCTTGGCCGCCGACAGCACCGAGATCAGCGACGACTTGCCGGCGGACGGGAACCCGAGCAGGCCGACGTCGGCGACCGAGCGCAGCTCCAGGGTCAGGCTGCGGGCCTCACCCGGCTCGCCCAGCAGGGCGAACCCGGGGGCCTTGCGGGCCTTCGACGCCAGCGCGGCGTTGCCGAGCCCGCCGCGGCCGCCCTGGGCGGCGACGAACGTGGTGCCCGGGCCGATCAGGTCGGCGACCATCTCGCCGTCTTCGGTGAACACGACGGTGCCGGACGGCACCTTCATCACCAGCGTCTCCCCTGCCGCGCCGGCGCGGTTGCTGCCCTGGCCCATCTTGCCGTTGCCGGCCTTGGCGTGCGGGCGGAAGTGGAAGTCGAGCAGGGTGTGCACGTTCGGGTCGACGACCAGCAGGACGTCGCCGCCGTTGCCGCCGTTGCCGCCGTCGGGGCCGCCGAGGGGCTTGAACTTCTCGCGGTGCACCGAGGCGCAGCCGTTGCCCCCGTCACCGGCGGTCAGGTGGATGACCGCGCGGTCCACGAACCGGGACGCCATGACTTGCCTCTTTCACTCGCGAACAGGGGTACAAAAAACAAAACGAGGGGTGGCACCGGATATTCCGGCCCCACCCCTCGTCAGAGGTCTAGACAGAAGCCGAAGACTCAGGCTTCCGACGGCACGATGTTGACCGTCTTGCGGCCACGCTTCTCGCCGAACTGGACCGCACCGGCGGCCAGGGCGAACAGCGTGTCGTCGCCGCCACGGCCGACGTTCACGCCGGGGTGGAACTTGGTGCCGCGCTGGCGGATCAGGATCTCGCCGGCGTTGACTTCCTGGCCGCCGAAGCGCTTGACGCCGAGGCGCTGCGCGTTCGAGTCACGACCGTTGCGGGAGCTGGACGCACCCTTCTTGTGAGCCATAGCTCAGTCCTCTTTCTAACGAAGATCCGGAGAAACCCTTACAGGGAGATGGCGGTGACCTCGACGCGGGTCAGCTTCTGCCGGTGACCCTGGCGCTTGTGGTAGCCCGTCTTGTTCTTGAACTTGTGGATCCGGATCTTCGGACCCTTGGTCTGCTCGACGACCTTGCCGGTGACCGAGACCTTCGCCAACGCGTCGGCGTCCGTGGTGACCTCGCCACCGTCGACGTACAGAACGGCGGGGAGGATGTGCTCGGTGCCCGGCTTGCCCTCGAGCTTCTCGACCTCGACCACGTCGCCGACGGCCACCTTGTACTGCTTGCCGCCGGTCTTGACGATCGCGTACGCCGACACGGAAGTCTCCTGCATTACTCGACAATGGGTGGGGGCTCCGCGCGATCGGCCCACCTTGTGGAACGGCGGTCCTGGACTCGCGCAGGCGACCTGCTCTGGTGGCAGGCCGTACTACAGGTTACGTGGGGTGCCCCGGTGCGTTGGCACCGGGGTCCCCCTAGTTGTTCACTTGCTCTGGTCGGAGGCGTGCACCGGCGGGCCCGCCGGCCGCGACGCCGCCCGGCGCGGACGGCGCCGGGTGGAGCGCACCGCCGGTTCGGGCACGTCGACCTCGGGCTCGGCGACCGGCTCGGCGGCCTCCGAAGACTCCACAGACTCCACAGTCTCCGCAGACGAGACGGCCGCGGTGACCGGCTCCTCGACGGGCTCGGGCGCCGGGGACCGCTCGACCTCGGGTTCCTCGTCCTGCGGCACCGGCGTCTCGTCCGCCTCGGTGGTCACCGGGGTGCCGGCGACCTCCTGGGCGGACTCGGCGGGCGGCTCGGCCGCCACCGGCGTCTCGTCGGCCTCCGTGGTCGCCGGGACGTCCGCGACCTCCCTGGCGGGCCCGTTGCCGTTCAGCGCGCCGTGGTCGTGCTCCTTGGCGGCCTTCGAGGCGTTCGCCATCGCCGCCACCGCGGACGCGATCGACTCGCGCTTCTCGGGCGGCGGGACCGCGTGGACCTCGGCCTTGGCGGCTTCGGCCTGTTCCTTGGCGGCCTCCTCGCCCTTGCCGCGGCCCCGCGACCGGCGGGAGCTCTTCTCCCCGCCGCCGTTACCACCGCTGTTGCCGTTGCCGCCGCCGTGGGACGGCGAAGAGCCGCCACTCGTGCGCTGCACCTCGGTCGAGACGAGCACGCCCCGGCCCTTGCAGTGCTCGCACGGCGTCGAGAACGCTTCCAGCAGGCCCGTGCCGATCTTCTTGCGGGTCATCTGCACCAGGCCGAGGGAGGTGACTTCGGCGACCTGGTGGCGGGTGCGGTCCCGGCCGAGGCACTCGGTGAGCCGGCGCAGCACCAGCTCGCGGTTGGACTCGAGCACCATGTCGATGAAGTCGATCACGATGATGCCGCCGATGTCCCGCAGCCGGAGCTGGCGGACGATCTCCTCCGCCGACTCCAGGTTGTTGCGGGTCACCGTCTCCTCGAGGTTGCCACCCGATCCGGTGAACTTGCCGGTGTTGACGTCGATCACCGTCATCGCCTCGGTGCGGTCGATGACCAGGTAACCGCCGCTCGGCAGCCAGACCTTCCGGTCGAGGGCCTTGGTGATCTGCTCGTCGATCCGGTGGTCGGCGAAGGCGCTGCCGGTGCCGGTGTAGCGCTTGAGGCGCTCGGTGAGCTCCGGCGCGACGTGGCTGACGTAGCCGTTGATCGTCTCCCAGGACCGGTCGCCCTGGATCTCCAGCTTGGTGAAGTCCTCGGTGAAGAGGTCACGCACGACCTTGACCAGCAGGTCCGGCTCTTCGTAGAGCATGGTCGGCGCGCCGCCCTTCTTGGCGGAACCGGCGGCGGCCTTCTCCTTGATGACGTCCCACTGCGCCTTCAGGCGGTCGACGTCGCGGCCCAGCTCCTCCTCGCCGATGCCCTCGGAAGCGGTGCGGATGATGACGCCCGCGTCCTCCGGGACGATCCGCTTGAGGATGTCCTTCAGGCGGCGGCGCTCGTTCTCCGGCAGCTTGCGGGAGATGCCGGTGGCGCCGCCCGCGGGGACGTACACCAGGAAGCGGCCGGGCAGCGAGATCTGCGTGGTCAGCCGGGCGCCCTTGTGCCCGACCGGGTCCTTGGTCACCTGGACCAGCACGGAGTCGCCGGTGGAGAGCGCCTGCTCGATCTTGCGGGCCTTGCCCTCCAGGCCGGCGGCGTCCCAGTCGACCTCGCCGGCGTAGAGCACGGCGTTGCGGCCGCGGCCGATGTCGATGAACGCGGCCTCCATGCTCGGCAGCACGTTCTGGACGCGGCCGAGGTAGACGTTGCCGACGATCGAGCCGGAGCCCGACTGCGTCACGAAGTGCTCGACGAGGACGCCGTCCTCCAGCACCGCGATCTGGGTGGAGTCGCCGTGCTCGGCGACGACCATGGTGCGCTCGACCGACTCGCGCCGGGCCAGGAACTCGGCCTCGGACAGGATCGGGGCGCGGCGGCGGCCCGCCTCGCGGCCGTCGCGGCGGCGCTGGCGCTTGGCCTCCAGCCGGGTGGAACCGCGGACGCTGCGCACCTCGTCGCGCGCCGGGCGCTCGGGCTGTTCGGCCTTCGCCTGGCGGACGTGCGTGACGGTGTTGGGCGGGTCGTCGGTGCTCTCGGCGGTGTCTTCGCCGTCCGAGCCCTTGCGGCGACGGCGACGGCGGCGACGGCGGCTGCCGCCTTCGCCCTCGTCGGCGTCACTCTCGGCCTCCGAAGACGATTCAGACGATTCGGCCGTCTCCTCGGCCTCTTCGGTGTCCGCTTCGGGCTTTTCGTCGCCGTTGCGGCCCTTGCGGCGCGGCTGCTCTTCGGCCTGGTCGTCCTCGGTTTCGGCGGTTTCGTCGCCGCCCTCGGCGCCCTTGCCACGGCCACGGCCGCGACGGCCCCGGCGGCGGCGACGGCGGCTGCCGACGTCGTCACCGTCTTCGTCGGCACCGGCGTCGGTGCCCGGCGTGGTGTCTTCGGCCTCGTCTTCGGCGACCTCGGGCTCGGGGCGCGACGGCGGCTCCGCGAACGGGTCGGCCGGCTTGCGGGCCGGCTTGGCCGCGGGCTCGGCGGGCTCCGGCGGCAGGAAGACCGGCGACGGCGCGGCGAACACCGGCAGGTGCGCGCGGGTCTTCTGGCGCGGCCGCGGCTTCTCGGCC
This sequence comes from Amycolatopsis sp. NPDC005003, assembly GCF_053600695.1. NCBI lineage: Bacteria > Bacillati > Actinomycetota > Actinomycetes > Pseudonocardiales > Pseudonocardiaceae > Amycolatopsis > Amycolatopsis sp. NPDC005003. The sequence continues at coordinate 85,045 of NZ_JBSGAI010000004.1, forward strand.
TCGGCGACCGGCACCTCGGGCACCGGCGGGCGGGTCTCGGCGGGCTGCTCGGCCGGGGTGTCCTCGGTCTCACCGGCGGTCTCACCGGCGGGCTCGGCCGGCGCGAAGGCCTCGGCCACCTTGAGCGCCACGTCCCTGGTCACGCTCGACTGCGCGCTGCGCACGCTTTCGCCCAGCTCGGCGAGCTTCGCGAGGACGTCCCGGCTGTGCGACTCCAGCAGCTTGGCCAGCGCGTGCACCCGGATCCGGGGCGGCAGGTCGGCCAGCGGGCCGCCCGTGGGTGTGGCGGGATTCCCGCCGGTGTGCTCGGCGGGTGTTTCCGCGTTCGACATGTGTCTCCTCCGCCCCCGGGCGCGTCTGCCGGTTCGCACCGGCAGGGACGCGGCCGCGCAGGGGCCCCTTTCTGTTCGTTCCGCCGTGGTGGTCACCAGCGGCGGGAATCCTTGCCCGACAACCGGACGTCGCACCGGCTCTCCGGTGACGCGCAACCCGGTCAAAGGTCTGCTCGGCGGCGTGCGTGCGTGAGGCACTCGCGGCCCCCGGCCGCCCACCACGTCGTCCAGCCGCCCGGTTCACGGGCGGCGACGCGCGTCGCGGGAGTTCACGCACATCACCGGGCCACAACGCCGCAGGCAGCACCTCTCACGTGCGCCCCGCGGCCCAGCGGCCACCCCGAGTATCCCACACCGGGTGACCACTCCGGTGTACTCGGTACCTCCCGCAGGCACCCGGGCGCGCCGTACCGGCCCCGGCCGCCCCACGGCCGGGGGAACTTCGCCGCAGCGCTTGTCCGCCGGGCACGGGGTGGCTACGGTGCGGCTCGGGGTGACCGGGATCTCGCGCGCCGGCCCCCGCGGTTCCTGCATCCGGTGGGAGGTCCGGTGTCCCTGCTGGCGCGGTCGCTGCGAGCGGCCGTGTGCACCGTCCTGGTGCTTTCGGGATGCGTCACCGCCGGTCCGGCGGCGGCCGACTCCGCCTGCGCCCACGGCCGGGCCCTCCGGTACGTCGTCACCTTCGACCGCGGCACCACCGAGGCCGCGGCCCGGGCGGAGATCGACGGCGCGTGCGGGGGCACCACCGTCTACTACCCGCAGATCGCCGTCGCGGTCGCCACCTCGGGCGACCCGGAGTTCGGCGGGCGGATCGGGCTCGACCGGGCGTTCAGCGCGCAGGCCGAGCGGCTGGCCGCGCAGCGCGCCGCCGAGGTCAAGCCGCAGCCGGCGCGGGCCGCGCTGCCCGCGACGGACCCGGCTCGCGTCCCCACCGAAGACCTGAGCGGGCAGCAGTGGGACATGCGGATGATCGACGCGGGCCGGCTGCGCGGCTCCCGGGACGTCGTCGTCGGCGTGCTCGACTCGGGCATCGACCCGGACCACCCGGACCTGAGCGGCGCCGTCGACCGCGACGACTCCGCCGGCTGCCTGACCGGCGCCCCCGACCGGTCGCCGTCGGCGTGGGTGCCGACGACGTCGGTGCACGGCACGCACGTGGCGGGGATCATCGCGGCGGCCGGCGACGGGCGCGGGGTGACGGGGGTGGCGCCCGGGGTGCGGGTGGCGTCGGTGAAGGTGATCGACGACCGCGGCTACGCCGACCCGGAGGCCGCGGTGTGCGGCCTGATGTGGGCGGCCGCGCGGCACATGCGGGTGACCAACAGCAGTTTCTTCGTCAACCCGTGGACGCTGTCGTGCATCCGCGGCAACGACCGCGGGGTGGTGCACGAGGCGCTGGCCCGCGCGGTGGAGTTCAGCACGTCGGCGGGGACGTTGAACGTGGCGGCGGCGACCAACGAGGCCGTGGACCTGACGCCCTCGGCGCGTTCGGGGGCGCGGGGCGCGGGCAGCGGGTGCGAGGCCCTGCCGGCCGGGCTGCGGGACGTCGTCGCGGTGTCGGCCGTCGGCGCGGACCGGGTGAAGGCGGGGTACAGCTCGTACGGGCTGGGCGTGATCGACGTCACGGCGCCCGGCGGCGAGGCGGGCGAGTGCGTGCTGTCGACGGTGCCGGGCGGGTACGCGCCGATGTGCGGGACGTCGATGGCGGCACCGCACGCCACCGGCGTGCTGGCGCTGCTGGCGTCGGCGGCCCCGGACGCCCGGCCGCGGCAGCTGCGGCGGACGTTGGAGGCGCAGGCGATGCCGATGCCGTGCCCGGCGGACTACGACCTGACCGGGGACGGGCTCCAGGACGCGTACTGCGCCGGGTACGAGGGGTACAACGGGTTCTACGGGCACGGGATGGTGCACGTCCCGGCGCCGGCCGCGGGGCCGGCGGCTGCCGCGGTGGCGGGCTCGGTGCCGGGCGGGCAGCCCGACCTGGCCCGCTGACCCGGCGCGGCTCGGCTCACGCGTCGGCTCGGCCGCCATCGAGCCGAGCAGCGCCCGCGGCACGCAGGCTCCGGGTGCCTCGGCGCGGGTGCCGGGTCGGCCCTGGCGCGGTCTGCCCGCCTCCGGCCGCAACCCCATCCGGCCCCACGACCCGGTCCGGCGGCCTAAGCGGCCGTGCCCGGTCCGGCGGGCCCCGCCGCCGTCCGCGGAGCCGGATCTCGCGTGATCGAGGGCGGACCTCGCGTGATTGGAAGCGGATCTCGCGTGATCAGGCGGGCATCTCGCGTGATTGGGCGGGCATCACGTCAGGAGGAGCTTGGCGATCCGGCGGGTGGAGGCCCACAGGCCGGCCGCGGCCAGGACCAGCAAGTAGCCCAGGTTGATCAGCATTCCGCCGGACAGCAGGCCGGTCGCCAGGCCGCGCATCAGCTCGATCGCGTGGTAGAGCGGGAGGCAGCGGACCAGCCACTGCAGCGGCTCCGGGTACACCGACAGCGGGTAGAACGTCGTCGCGAAGAGGAACATGGGGGTCAGGACCAGCTGGATGTAGTCGAACTGGGCCGTCGACCGCAGGAACGTCACCAGTGCCATGCCGATCGCCGAGAACGCCAGCCCGACCAGCAGCGCCGCCGGGACCATCAGCAGCGCCCACCACGAGGCCAGCAGCCCCATCGCCGCCGCGATCGCGAGGAACGCCACCGCGTAGATGCCGCCGCGGGTCATCGCCCAGCCGATCTCGCCCAGTGCCACGTCCAGCGGGCCGATCGGGGTCGCCAGCATCGCGTCGTACAGCTTCGCGTAGCGGAGCTTGAAGAACAGGTTGTACGTCGATTCGAACACGGCGCCGTTCATCGCCGACGTCGCCAGCAGGGCCGGCGCCACGAACGCGACGTAGCTCATCGGCTGCCCGCCGGGGCCGGTCACCTCGGTGACCAGCTTGCCGAACCCCAGCTGGAACGCCAGCAGGTAGAGGAACGGCTCGAGCGCGCCGGACAGGAACAGCAGCCAGCTCGCGCGGGACACCATCACCGAGCGTTCGACGAGCATGCGGGCCCGGCCGGCGTACAGCCCCGGCGGGAGGATGCGCAGCAGCAGCCCGGTGCGGGCTTCGACGCTCGTCATTCAGACCACCAGCCTCCGGTAGAAGGCCCGGTGCGCGAACACCCACCCGGCCGCGAACAACGCCGCCAGCACGGCGAGGTGGCCGAGCATCGCCCAGCCGCCGACCCCGCCGATGCTCACGCCGCGGGCCAGCTGCGTGCCGTGCCACAGCGGCGAGAGCCAGGCCAGCCAGCGGATCGCGGCCGGGAGCTGGGTGATCGGGAAGAACGTGCCGGAGAACAACGTCATCGGCATCACGACGAACCGGAAGATCAGCCCGAAGCGCTGGCCCTCGTCGAATGTCCGCGCGGCGAGGGCGGACATCGGCGTGGTGCAGGCGAGGCCGGTGGCGGTGCCGGCCAGGATCACCAGCAGCACGCCCGGCCCGGTCCAGGCGCCGAAGAACAGCGCGACGAACGCGTAGATCGCGCCCGCCAGCGTCAGCCGCAGGGCCGACCAGATGAGGTGCCCGCCGAACACCTGGCCCGGCGAAACCGGCGTGGCCGTGACGGCCAGGTACTCCTTCTGCCACTTGAACCCGGACAGCACCGGGTAGCTCGACTCGCCGAACGCCTGCTGCGCGGCCCCGGCGGCCAGCAGCGCGGGCGCGATGTACTGGAGGTACGACAGGCCGCCGGTGACCGTGCCGGGCCGCACCTGGGAGCCGAAGCCGAGCCCCATCGCGGCGAGGAACAGCACCGGTTGCAGCCCGGTCGAGTACAGAGTGGACACCCAGTGCCTGCGGTACCAGGTCCAGCGCCCCTCGACCAGCAGCCAGGCGCCGTGCCACTTGCCGACCACCCGGCCGGTCGAGATCGTCGCCATCAATCCACCAACGTCCGGCCGGTGAGCCGGAGGAACACGTCCTCCAGCGAGCTCCGGCGCACCAGGCTCGACAGCGGCCGCACCCCGCGGGAATGCGCGCGTTCCAGGGTGTCCTCGCCGTCGTCGCTGTACAGCAGGAGCCGGTCCGGCAGCACCTCGATGCGTTCCACCAGCCCCGCCACCTGCTGCGCCGCCGCGACCTGCTCCCCCGGCGCGAACCGCAGCTCGACCACCTCGCGCGTCGAATACCGCCGGATCAGGTCGGCCGGCGAGCCCTCGGCCGCGATCCGGCCGTGGTCCATCACCACCAGCCTGTCGCACAGCTGCTCGGCCTCGTCCATGTAGTGCGTCGTGACGATCAGCGTCGTGCCCTGGGCCTTGAGCCGGAACAGGCGGTCCCACAGCAGGTGCCTCGCCTGCGGGTCGAGGCCCGTCGTCGGCTCGTCGAGCAGCAGCAGCTCCGGGTCGTTGACCAGGGACCGCGCGATCGTCAGCCGCCGCTTCATGCCGCCGGAGAGCGGGTCGACCTTCTCGCCGGCCCGGTCCGTGAGCTGCGCGAACTCCAGCAGTTCCGACGCCTTGCTCCGCGCCGCCGCGCGCGAGAGGCCGAAGTAGCGGCCGTAGACCAGCAGGTTTTCCCGGACCGTCAGCTCGACGTCCAGGTTGTCCTGCTGCGGCACCACGCCCAGCCGCGCGCGGATCCGCGGCCCGGCGGCCTCCGGGTCCAGCCCGAGCACGCGGAGGTCGCCGTCGGTGCGGGGCGACACGCACGCGATCATGCGCATGGTCGACGACTTGCCCGCGCCGTTCGGGCCGAGGAAGCCGAACGCCTCCCCGCGCCGTACCTCGACGTCGATCCCGCGCACGGCCTCGAACTCGCCGAAGCGCTTCACCAGTGCCTTGGCCTGCACCAGTGCCGGTTCCCGGTCCTCCGAATCGTCCACGCTTCGCACCATAGGACCCACCACCGACAAAAACCGAGCGGTTTAGCCGCGGACGGTCACCACCAGCGTCTGCGTGACGCCGTTGACCTGCACGGACAGCCGCGCCGCCCCCGGCCGCACCGCCGTCAGGACACCCGAAGCGGGGTCGAACGCGACGACGCCCCGGCCGACCGTCCAGTCCGCGCTCACCGGGTAGGCCACCGGCACCTCCCGCGTCCCCTGCCGCACCGAAGCACGCACCGAAGCGCGCTCCCCGGGCGCCATCGACGACGGCCCGGTCAGCGACAGCGCGTCGACGTTCGGGCGCGTCTCGAACCGCACCGGCTGGACGCGGTCGGCCGGGTCGAGGCGCAGCAGCGTCCAGCCGACGAACCCGCCGTCGCCCGGCGCGGCCGCGGGCGCCTTGCCCGAGTTGCCGTTGACCAGGTACGGCACGCCGTCGACCCGAGACAGCGAAAACACGCCGGCGTGCGAAGCCACCGCGGCCGCCGGTTTGCCGGACGCCTGCTCGAACCCGGTGAGCCACTGCGTCAGCAGTGCCGCTTCCTTCCGGTCGCCCAGCTGCGAATTCCCGGTCGGGCTCGGGTCCTTCACCGGGTGGTGCATGGCGACGACGACCCCGCGGACCGACCGGTCGCGCGCCGCGGAGTCGAGCGCCGACCGCAGCATCCGGACCTGGTCGAAGCCGCCGGCCCGCAGCGAGCCGCGCGAAGAATCGAGCAGCACCAGCCGGATGCCGCGGACGTCGGCGACCTGGTGGGTCACGCCGAAGACGGCCTGGAAGTTCGCGAGGCCGTTGCCGCCTTCGGCCTCGTGGTTGCCCGGGACGTAGTACCAGGGCACCTTGCCGTCGAGCTCGTCGGTGATCACCTGCCGGGCCAGCACGAAGTCGGGCGCGGTGCCGCGGTCGACGAAGTCGCCGTTGATCAGCACCACGTCCGGTTTCGCGGCAACGGCTTCGCGCAGCGCCCGGCGGGCCTGGGCGACCAGCGGCCCCGCCGGGTCGTCCGCGGTGAACTGGGCGTCGCTGACCACCGCGACCCGCAGGCCGCCGGTCAGGACGCCGTCCGTGACCAGCGCCGGGTCGCGCGGAGCGGGATCGGCGGGCACGGCCGTCGCCGGCGCCACCTCGAAGGTCAGGTCGTCGAACACCAGCCGGCCCTCGTACTGCTGGTCCGGCACGTTTTCGACGGCGTAGAAGCGGGCCAGGCGCTGTCCCGCGGGCAGCCCGGCCGGGACCGCCGCCGTGACGTACCGCCAGCCCGTCCAGTCCACGCTCAGCGAAAGGTCCACAATGGACGCCACGTTCGCGGCGTCGCGCAGTTCCGCCCGCAGCCAGGCGCCCTTGCCGTCGCCGTTCACCCACAGCCCGATCTTCTGCGTCCCCGGCGGCACCGGAAGCGGCGAAGACGGTGTCACGTAGGCCGCGCGCGTCGCGGTCGTGCCGGTCAGCCGGTAGTCCAGCGCGAGCCCGGCGCCCCCGTCGTGGCCAGGTGCCGCCGACAGCGCCGCCCCGACGACCGCCGGGAACACCGTGGCCGCCCAGCCCGCCGGACCGTCCAAGGGCGACGCCACCTGCGCGACCGTCCCGACCGACGCGGCCAGGTGCGTGGTGAAACCCGCTGCCGACGCGGTGATCGCCGTCGCGCCGGACGCGGTCAGCGCGGTGACCGCGTAACCGTCGCCGGACGGCTCGACCCGCACGACCGAGTGGTCGTAGTCGAGCTTGACGTCGTCGGGCTCCAGCCAGGTGCCGTAGCCGTCGGCGTCGTAGCCGTAGACCTTGAACGTGCTTCGCGCGCCCACGGCCGACAACGCGACCTGCTCAGTGCTCGTGCCGAGCCGGACCGGCTCGCCCAGCACGGAAAGCGTCGTCTTCCCGGTGGCCCGGCCGGACCGCGCGACGACGTCGACGCTGCCCGCGCCGTGCCCGGTGACGACCCCGCGGGTCACCGTCGCCCGGCGGAAGTCCGACGTGCTCCAGCGCGGCTCGGCGGCCACCGCCGCACCGGTTTCGTCGTGGCCGTCGGCGACCAGGTGCCGGGTCAGGCCGGACAGCACGCGGTCCGCGCCGTCCGCCGCCACGGCGGGTGCCGGCGCGAAGCCGGTGAGCCGGCCGCTGCCGGGCACGGTCGTGAAGCCGATCCCGTTGGGCACCAGGCGTTCCCCGCCGTCGGACGGCGAGTTCCGGACGCTGGGCGCGGCTTCGCCCTCATTGCGCGCCAGGAGCGTCGACGACCCGCCGCCGTCGAGGTTGACGGCGTCGTCGGCGCCGAGGCTCTTCAGGTGCCGCGCGAGTTCGAGCTCGGTCATCCCGCGGCTGTCGGCCTGCCGTCCGTCCACGGTGGCCAGCCACAGCTTCCGGCCGTCGGCGGAGAAGCCGACCGCGGTCCGCGGGTGCATGGCGACGTCGTCGACCGGCTGGACGACGCCGTCGCGGAGGAGAACTTCGTTGCCGCCCACGGCGACCGCGATCTTCCCGGCGTCCGAACGCGGTGCGTAGGTGACGCCGACCGCGTCCCCCGGCTTGAGCGCGGCCAGGGCGTCCGCGCCGGCTTCGCGGGCCAGGAGCAGTGTCGTGCCCGCCGCGATCGGGCCGGCCGCGGGCTGCTCGCGCACGGCGGTGACCACCCCATCGCGGAGTTCGACTTCCCGCACCCGGGACGCGCCCGCCACCGAGGTCGCGCGCCCGGCTGCGCCCCACAGCGGCGTGTAGACGCCGATCGCGTCCGCGCCCAGGACCGGGCTGTTGAAGTTGGTCGCCCGCACCGCGCCGCCGGGCAGCGTCACGCCGGCTTCGAGGAACACCGAAGCCAGCGCCGCCCGGCCTTCGTCGGTGATCGACGCGGTCAGGTTGTGCCCGGCGGCGGGCGCGGTCTGCAGCTGCCCCAGGTCGATGCCGACGCCGATCGGCGCGCCGGTGGCGTTGATGTCGAAGAAGTCGCCGTTGACGCCGGCCACCGCGCCTGCCCGCGCGACCTGCTGTGACAGCGGCGTGCGCGCGGAGACCGTCCCGGGGCTCAGGTAGGCCGGCTCGAGCACCTTGCTGTCCAGGTCGACGGCGAGGGTGTCGCCGCGGATCCAGCCGGCCGGGTCGAACCGGTCGAACTGGGTGAGGCTCAGTCCGGGCGCGACCTCGGTGGTCGCGCTGCCGGTGACCAGGCCGTCGTCGGGGTTCGCGCCGGCGAAGGCGCTCGGGCCTTCGTGCGCCGAAGATGCCGCGGGTGCGGCCTCGACCGGCGGCGTGCCGAGCGGCGCCTGCAAGGGATCGGCGTGGGCGGGGACGACGAACGCCGTCGCGAACAGGGCAACGAGCGGCAGCGCAACGCGTGACTTCTTCACCAGGTACCCCAGTATCGAGTGAGAGCGATCCCGACCAGCACAGCGCAGCGGCACGGCCGGGGGAAGGCTTCCCGGTGAACGCCGCCTGAATGGTCTAGAACACCCTCACGGGGTCAGCGGTGCGGCGAGGAGCGCCTCCGCGGCTTCGCCGGTGACGCGCGGGTCCGGCCCGGTGCGCTTCCACAGGCGCAGCAGGAGATCGCGCGCGGGCGCCTCGACGGTCGCTCCGCCGGGAACGGCCGGGCCGAGCGCGGGCGGCTCGCCGGGGTGCACGGTCCAGACGTCACCGGTGTCGGTGGCGCGCAGGGTGACGGGCCCGGGCAGCCGCGGCACGGCGTGCCAGCGCGTCACCCGCGGCAGCATCGCGCCGAGGACCTCGTCGACGCCGTCCGCGGCGACGGCCGGGTCGAGCGCGTGGTCGCTGCCCGAATCGGCGAGGTGGACGGCGGTTTCGTGGACCTGGCGGCGGAACCAGAACGCCTTGGTCTTCTCGGTACCGCCGAAGTGCCAGCACCGGTCTTCGGGAGTGGCCGCGTCGAGGGCGTCGAGCAGGATTCCGGCGCTCTCGGCGTACCAGGGGGCCAGCTCGGCGTCCGGGCGGCGCTCGAAGTCCTGCGGGTGGGATTCGCCGGTGGTGACGACAGTGGCGGCCCAGCGGTGCACGTTGCCGAGGTGGGTGCCGAGGTCGGCCAGCGTCCAGCCCGCGCAGTCCGGCACCTTCGCCGCCGGGTCGCCGTCGCGCAGCCGCCCGGCGAAGGCACTGGTCAGCTCGCGCAGCACGGGCAGGTAGTCGCGGGCCGGGAACGGCGTCGTCGTCATGGGGTCTCCCGGGAGAACCGGGGCCGCGCGCGGTGCGCGGCCCCGGCGCCGATCACAGGTCGGGGAACCAGAGCTTCAGCTCGCGCTCGGCCGACTCCGGCGAGTCCGAGCCGTGGACCAGGTTGTACTGGGTCTCCAGCGCGAAGTCGCCGCGGATGGTGCCCGGGGTGGCCTTCTCGACCGGGTCGGTGCCGCCGGCCAGCTGGCGGAACGCGGCGATGGCGCGCGGGCCCTCGACGGCGAGCGCGACCAGCGGGCCCGAGGTGATGAACTCCAGCAGGTCGCCGAAGAACGGACGCTCCTTGTGCTCGGCGTAGTGCTCCTCGGCCAGCGCCTGCGGAACGGTCCGCAGCTCGAGCGCGGCGAGCTTGAGGCCCTTACGCTCGATCCGCGAGATGACTTCGCCGACGAGGCCGCGCGCGACGCCATCGGGCTTGACCAGGACCAGCGTGCGTTCAGTCACGACGGTGTTTCTCCTTAGTGCGGTTTCTCGGGGTCCGGGTGGCGGCGCCCCGGCTCGGGGCGAAGCCCCGGATCTCCTTGGTGCGGTGGGTTTCGGTGCGCGCGAGCCTAGCGGGCGGCGCCGCGCAGGTCAGAATCCGGTCTGCGGCCAGCGCTGGCGCAGGGCGGTCGCGTGCGGCACCGGCCGGGGCTCCCGGTCGTCCGTGGCCTCCGGCGGGCCGAACCCGGACCGGGTGTCCCGGAGGAAGAGCGCCACGACCACGGCGGCGAGCGCGACCACGGCGGCAGCCAGAAAGGCCACCGCCGTCGCGGTGGCGGACGGGCGGCCCGGTGCGGCGAACAGAACGGCCAAGTAGCCCCCGGTCCCGACGAACATCCCGCTCTGCCGCGCGAAGTTCAGCGCGATGGACGCCGAGCTCCACCGCGAGAACGAGGCCCCGGAGAACAGCGATTGGGTGAGCACCGGGTTGACCAGCCCAAGTCCGGCGCCGGCCAGCATCCCGCAGCCGGCGAGCACTGCCGCACCGGCGGTGGCCCGGGTCCAGGCGAAGGCACCCAGCCCGGTGCAGGCCAGCATCATCCCGGTCACCGCGACGGTTCGGCCGAGGCCGCGGCCGAACAGCCTGCCCCCGACCGCCGAGGCGGTCACCATGGCCAGTGCGGCCGGCGTCACCAGCAACCCGGCGGCCACGGGTGACCACCCCAGCACGACCTGCAGGTGGACCGGGGCCAGGACGAACACCGCGGGGACGAGCGTGCCGGCCAGGAACGCACCGACGAGCGGCGGTGCGGACCACCGTTCGCGGAGCAGCCGCGGCTCCAGGGCGGCGCGGTCGCCCGCCACCACCGTGACGGCGGCGAAGACGACGATGCCCAGCGCGGCCAACGTGTAGCAGAGCACCGCCGCGGCCGAACCCCAGCCCCAGCGGGCTCCGGCCCCGGTCACCACGGCCAAGGGGGCGAACACGAGCAGCAACGCACCGGTACCGGCGGTGGGAACGCGGTCCGGTGAAGGGGAGCGGCCGGGGACGACGGCCGCCGCGAACGCGAGGCCCAAGGTGGCCAGGACGGCTTCGGCCGCGAAGAGCCAGCGCGGCCCCGCCTCGGCGGCAGCTCCGCCGAGCAGCGGCCCGGTCACCGTCAGCGCGCTGTACACCGCGCCGTAGATACCGAGGTACCGGCCGCGGTCGCGCGGCTCTGTCACGTCGGTGACGAGCCGGATCGCCACCACGGCCACCGCGCCCGCCGCGGCTCCCTGCCAGGCCCGCGTCGCCGCCAGCCACGGCATCGCGGGAGCGACCACCGTCGCCGCCGCCCCGGCCGCCAACGCGGCGAGCGCGACCAGGAAGCACCGCCGGATCCCGATGCGGTCCGCCGCGCGCCGTGCGATCAAGCCCGTCAGCAGGAAGGCCGCCAGGTACGGGGTGGTCGGCCAGGCCAGCTGGTCGAGGCCGTCGAGCGCGGAGGCGGTCCGGACGGCCGCCACCCCCACCGCGGCCTGGTCGGCGGCGACGGCGAGCAAGCCGGTCAGGACCGCGGCCACCACCAGCCCGGGCCCCGGGGTGCGGGCCGGGCGGGGGCGGTACTCGTCGACGTCCCGGCGGAGCGGGGTGTCGGCGAGCGCCGCGAGCAACCGGCCCGGCCGCTCTCCGGCCCGCCGCGGGGTGAACGCCGGTGTCGTGTCGCCCAGCGCTTCCAGCAGCCTCCTCGCCACGCCGTTCACGCTTGCTCACCCGGGTCGTCCTTCGCGGCCCCGCCGGGCAGCTGGGCCAGCGTGTAGCCGGCGAGCTTCTTGACCACCAGCGGCGCCACCGCGCCGATGCCGAACGCCGTGAAGCCGTTCGCGACCACCGGGGTGGTCGACGCGGCCGCCGTCACGGCGGTGCCGATGCCGAGGTGCAGGACCTGCGCCACCGCGAACAGCGCGCCGCCGGGCCCGTCCGGGGCGGCCCACGGCCAGGCCTTCACCCGCTGGGTCGCTTCGAGGAACACCAGCGCGCGGTTCACCGCGGCCCCCGCCAGGCCCCACAACGCGTACTCCCACACACCCGCCAGACGCCACCCGGCCGCCGCGCGTTACGAGCGGGGCCGGGTGGATCGGCGAACGGACCTCAGCGGCCCGCCGGGTGCAGTGTCTTCGACCACAGCGACGCCCCGGTGGCGTCCCGGAGGTCGACGGTCAAGTCGCCGCTCGCGCCGTCGACGTTCAGCTCGCCGAAGTGCTGGAAGCCGTCGATCGGGGACGTGTTCGCCGACGGCGGGGCGTGCACGAACACCGCCTGCGGGCCGAACGTCGGGTCCAGGGTGTTCGGCCCGAACGCGCCCGCGTTCAGCGGGCCGGACACGAACTCCCAGAAGGGATCGAAGTCCTGGAAGGCCGCCCGGTCGGGTGAGTAGTGGTGCGCGGCCGTGTAGTGGACGTCCGCGGTCAGCCAGACGACGTTGCGGACGCGGCGGCGCTGGATCTCCCGCAGCACCCAGGCGAGCTCGGTCTCGCGGCCGCCGGGCGCGCCCGGCAGGTTGTTCGCGACGGCTTCGATGTTGGCGCCGTCCGGGACGACCAGGCCCAGCGGCATGTCGGCCTGGACGATCTTCCAGGTCGCGGTGCTGCGGCCGAGGGCGTCGGCGAGCCAGCGGGCCTGGGCGTCGCCGAGGATGTAGCCCGGCTTGGTTTGATCGGCGGTGTTGGCGTTGCGGTAGGTCCGCATGTCCAGGACGAAGATTTCGACGCGCGAGCCGTAGGTGAAGCTGCGGTAGACACGGCCGTCGACGGCCCGGCGGGAGTCGATCGGGTGCCACTCGTGGAACGCCTGGTACGCCCGCGGCGCGAGGACGTCGACGCGCTTCTCGGTGTAGGCCGGGTTGTCGATGATCTTGCCCGGGTACCAGTTGTTCAGGACTTCGTGGTCGTCCCACTGGACGTAGGCGGGCACCTGCGCGGCGAAGCGCTTGAAGTTGTCGTCGAGGCGGTTGTAGGCGTGCTGGCCGCGGAACTCGTCGAGCGTCTCGGCGACCTTCGACTTCTCGGGCGTGACGACGTTGCGCCAGGTCCGGCCGCCGGGGAGGGTGACGGTTTCGGTGAGCGGGCCGTCGGAGTACACCGTGTCGCCGCTGTGCAGGAACAGGTCCGGGCAGCGGGCGGCCATCGCGGAGAAGATCGTCATCCCGCCGAGACCCGGGTTGATGCCCCAGTTCTGGCCGACGACGTCGCCCGACCACAGGATCCGGGTGTCGCGGCGGCCCGCCGGCGCGGTGGCGAACCGGCCGGTCAGCGGCTCGCTCGTGCCGCGGCCGTCGAGGGCTTCGGCGGTGACGCGGTAGTGGTACTCGGTTCCGGGCGCCAGCGCGGGGACGCGCACCCGGCCGGTGCCACCGCTGTCCGGGCCCACCAGCGGGCCGGCCACGCGACGGGCGTGCCGGAACGACGGGTCCCGCGCGATCTCGACGACCAGGCGCGACGGCCGGTCCGCGCGGGACCAGACGATCGCGGAGCCCGGGGTGACGTCGCCGGACTGGACGCCGTGGGTGAGCACCGGCCGGTCCGCGCGCACGAGCGGAACGGCGGCGAAGGCAGCGGACGGCAGCGCGACGCCGGCGGCGACCGCGGAGGCGCCGGTCAGCCCGGCCTTGAGCAGGGTGCGGCGGGAATGTTCGGTCATGCGCGGTTTCTATCCCGCCGCGGCCAACGGCGGCTTGCGTGCGGGTGAACGAATATTGGGGTTTTCCCCCATACCCGGACGTGATCGCCGTCGGTAGCTTGGTGATCACGACAAGGGGGTACGAATGACGCACATCCGGAAGGCGCTGGCCGTTTTCGCGGCGGCGCTCTCGGTCACCACACTGTGTACCGGCGTCGCGACGGCCGGGGAAGACAGCGCGAAAGCCGTCCTGCGCTACACCGAACACGGCATCCCGCACATCGTCGCCAAGGACTACGCGGGCCTCGGCTACGGGTACGGCTACGCGGCGGCGACCGACAACGTCTGCGAGCTCGCGAAGATCTACGTCACGGTGAGCGCGCAGCGGTCGCGGTACTTCGGCCCGGACGGCGAGGGCTACCCGTCGCTGTCCGAGGCGAAGAACAACCTGCACAGCGACCTGTTCTTCCAGCAGCTCAACGACTCCGGCGTGGTCGACAGGCTGGTCGCGCAACCCGCGCCGCGGGGGCCGCGGCCCGAAGTCCGGCAGGTCGTTTCGGGCTACGTCAAGGGGTTCAACGCCTACCTGGCCCGCACCGGCCGGTCCGGGATCACCGATCCGGCCTGCCGCGGCGCGGACTGGGTCCGGCCGATCAGCGAGCAGGACTTCTACCGGCACTTCTACTCCATCGCCGTCACGGGCGGTCTGGGCTTCGTCACCGAAGGGCTGTTCGCGGCGCCGCCATCCGGTGCGGCGTCGCCGGCGCCGGGCACGCCCGCGCAGCTGTCGGCGAGCCTGCGTGACGGGCTCGGCAAGGGCGGCCTGGGCAGCAACGGCATCGCCGTCGGCGCGGACGGGACCGCGGCGGGCAAGGGCAGCGTGCTGCTCGGCAACCCGCACTACCCGTGGCACGACGGGCGCCGGTTCTGGCAGAGCCAGCTGACCATCCCCGGCCGGGTCGACGTGGCCGGGGCGAGCCTGCTCGGCATGCCGTTCGTGATGATCGGGCACACCGCGGACGCGGCCTGGACGCACACGGTGTCCACTCCGGTCACCTTCGGCCTGTTCGAAGTGCCGCTGGCGGCCGGCGACCCGACGACGTACGTCGTGGACGGCAAGGCCGAGAAGATGACCTCGCGCGAGGTCACCGTCCAGGTGCGCCAGGCCGACGGCTCGCTGAAGCCGGCGCGGCAGACGTTCTGGTCGACGCGGTACGGCCCGGTGCTGAACGACGTCGGCGGAATCCCGATGCCGTGGACCGCGAAGTCGGCGTACGCACTGCGAGACGCCAACGCGACCAACCTGCGCGGGTTGAACACGTGGTTCGAGCTCGACCAAGCCCGCAGCACGGCCGACGTCGTCCGCGCGCTCAGCGGCACGCAGGGCGTGCCGTGGGTGAACACAATGGCCACCGACCGGGCGGGCAACGCGCTCTACGCCGACATCCAGGTCGTCCCGCACGTCACCGACGAGCTGGCCGCGAAGTGCAGCACACCCATCGGACGGGAGACGCTCGCCGGCGACGGACTGGCCATTTTGGACGGTTCACGATCGGCTTGCCAATGGGGTGCGGATCCCGGTGCGCTCGAGCCGGGGATCTTCGCACCGGACCGGCTGCCGCGGCAGCAGCGCCGGGACTACGAGCTGAACGCCAACGACAGCGCCTGGCTCGCGAACGCCGAGGCGCCGCTCACCGGGTTCCCGCGGATCGTCAGCGACCAGGACACCGAGCGTTCCCCGCGCACCCGGGAAGCGCTGCTGACGGCCGAGTCGAGCAAGTTCACCCCGGACTCGATGAAGAAGATGCTCTTCGCCGACCACAGCCTGTTCGCCGATCTGGCGGCGGCGGACCTGGCGAAGCTGTGCTCGTCGTTCCCCGGCGGGCAGGCGCCGTCGTCGGACGGCCCGGTGCCGGTCGGCCCGGCCTGCGCCGCGCTGGCGAACTGGGACCACACGTACTCGCTCGACAGCCGTGGTTCGCTGCTGTTCCAACGGTTCGGCGCGCGGCTGGCCAATGTCGACCGGTTCACGGTGCCGTTCGACCCGAAGGCGCCGCTGTCCACACCGAACACGCTCAACGTCGGCAACCCGGACGTACAGAAGGCGTTCGGTGACGCCCTGGCCGAGCTGCGCGCGGCGGGCCTCGCCCCGGACGCGCGGCTGCGCGACGGCCAAGCCGTCACGCGCAACGGCGACCGCATCCCGATCCACGGCGCCCAGGGCTTCCTCGGCGTGCTCAACGTGATGACGCCGGTGTGGGACCCGGCCCGCGGCAACGCCGAAGTGGCGCACGGGTCGAGCTTCATCCAGGTGGTGGGGTTCAGCGGGCACGGGTGCCCGGATTCGTCGACGTTGCTGACGTATTCGCAGTCGGCCAACCCGGCGTCGCCCCACTTCAGTGATCAGACGAAGTTGTACAGCCGAGGCGAGTGGGTGAAGGGCCGGTTCTGCGAGGCCGACATCCTGCGGTCCCCGGAGCTGCGGGTGGTCGTGCTGCGCTGACGCCCGGCTCGGCGGAGGCGGGCGCTCAGCCGCTCGCCTCCGCCGACAACGTGGCCAGATCGGCGAAGGCCTCGTCGAGGTGCTCGTCCAGGCTGCGCGCGGACTCCTCGATCCACGCGCCGACCGCGTGGTGGAAGGTGATCCAGCCGACGTGGGCGGCCAGCGCGGCGAGCCGGCCGGCGACGCCACGCGCCCGCAACGCCGCCGCCAGGGCGTCGCTCATCGCCGCGGCCTTCGCCAGATCGCGCTCGCGCAGCGCCGGAGTGGCGGCGATGACCGCCAGCCGCGGTTCGGCGAACGGCCGGTTGCCCGCCACGATCCGCCCGGCCTTCCGGAAGGCGCGCAACAGGATTCCGAGCGGTGGCAGCCCGTCGGGCGCATCGGCCACCGATGCCGTCAGATCCGCACGCAAAGCGGCTTCGCCGTCGAACAGCACTTCGCGCTTGTCCGGGAAGTGCCGGAAGAACGTGCGCTCGGTGACGCCGGCCCGCGCCGCGATCTCCGCCGTGGTGGTCCGGTCGAAACCGCGCTCCTGGTACAGCTCCAACGCCGCCTGCTGGAGGCGGCGGCGCGCTTCTTCTCCGCTGCGTGGCACGCCCTCAGCCTACCCGTAGTGACAGTTACTGACACTACGCGGTAGGGTTCGTAGCGTCAGTCACTGTCACTACGTGGGAGAGTCCATGCACGTCTTCGTCACCGGCGGATCCGGCCAGACCGGACCCGCCGTCGTCACCGAACTGCTCGCGGCCGGGCACACCGTCACCGCCCTGGCCCGGTCGGACGCGGCCGCCGCCCGGCTCGGGGCGCTCGGCGCCACGCCGCACCCCGGTTCGCTCGAGGACCTCGACAGCCTGCGCACCGGCGCCGAAGCCGCCGACGGCGTCCTGCACATGGCCTTCGGCGGCGACTTCGGCGACCCCGACGACATGACCCGCCGCGACCGGACCGCGATCGAGACGCTCGGCCGGACACTGCTCGGCTCGGGCAAGCCGTTCGTGAGCACGTCCGGCACGCTGGTCATGCCCGCCGGCCGCGTGAGCACCGAGCGGGACGAGCCCGACACCGCCGGGCTCGCCGCGTTCCGGATCGCCGGCGAGCGGGCCTGCCTGGCCTTCGCCGAGCGCGGCGTGCGGGCGAGCGTCGTCCGGCTCGCCCCCACCGTCCACGGCCCCGGCGACCACGGTTTCATCGCCTGGCTCGTGGACACCGCGCGCAAGACCGGGCGGTCGGCCTACGTCGGCGACGGCGCCAACCGCTGGCCCGCGGTGCACCGGCTCGACGCCGCTGTCGTCTTCCGCCTGGCCCTGGAGGGCGCTCCGGCCGGCAGCGTGCTGCACGCGACCGCCGAGAACGTGCCGTTCCGGAGCATCGCCGAGACGATCGGACACGGCTTGGACCTGCCGGTCGTTTCCCTGACCCCGGACGAGGCCGCCCGGCACTACCTGAGCCCGTTCATGGCGACGGCCTACGGCTTCGACGGCCCCACCTCCAGCACCTTCACCCGTGAACTGCTCGGCTGGTCACCGAAGCAGCCGGGCCTGCTCGACGACATCGAGCACGGCGACTACCTCTGAGCACTATATCCGGATATGCGGATATAGTGCTCGGCATGCGTGTTCTCGTGGTGGGACAAGGGCCGGTGGCCCGGGTGCTGGCAACGTCGTTGCCCCATCGGGTGGGATTGGCCGTGCGCGAGCGGACGGCGGAGTCCCTGCTGGTCGAGACCCGCGGGCGACGCACCGCCCGGCGGACCGTCGACCTGGTGGCGGCCGGCGAGCCGGCACCGGGCTGGGACGTGGTGATCAGCACGGCCTCGCCCGCCTCGCCGGGCGTCGCCGAGCTGCTCGAGGGGCCGGCGGTCGTCGCGGCGGTCACGCAGGTGCCGTCGGAGGTCGAACGGCTCCGCGAACTGGCGGGCGACCGGCCGTGGGGCCTGGTGGTGCCCGGGTTCGTCGCCGGTGGCGCCGATCCGACGTGGTTGTGGCCACGAGCGCGGTTCACGGTCGCCGGGCCGGCGTCGGCGCTGCTCGGGTCGTTGTTCGCCCGGTCGCGGACCGCACCCGTCGTGGCGCCGTTGCTGTCCGCCGCGGCCATGATGCCCGTCGTGGCCGGGCTGCACGCCGTGGACTTCGACCTCGCGGCCGCCCGCCGATCGGCCCGCCGCCTCGCGGCGGCGGCGACGCAAGCGCGTGCCGCCGTCGCGGCCGGGTTCGCCGGCCCGCGCACGCGGCCGGTCCGCGCGCCGGCCGTGCTCGCGGCGCTGACGGTGCTGCCCCGGCTGGCCCCGTTCGACGTGCCGCACTACCTCCGCGGCCACTTCGGTGGGCACGGCCCGCAGACGGTCCGGATGCTGCGGGACTGGGTCGACCTCGGCCGGCGGCACGGCCTGCCGACCGGGGAGCTGGAAGCGCTGCTGGAGCGGGTGCCGGCGTGATCGAGGACGCGCTCACCACGGCGTTGCCGGTGCTGCGGGCGCTCGGCGAAGCGACCCGGGTGCAGATCATCGGCGTGTTCCTCGAACGCGGCGGATCCGCGACGGTCGGGGAGGTGCAGGAGGTGCTGGGGCTGCCGCAGTCGACGGTGTCCCGGCACCTGCGCATCCTGCTCGACGCCCGGCTGCTGGCGGTGAGCCGATCCGGTCCGCACCGGATCTACCGCCTCGATGTGCCGGCTGCCGCCTTGGACGCGCTGGACGCCCTCATCACCGAGGTCCGGGCCTGCCAGCACCCGTGAGGGGTCAGGGCTGGGGCTGCTGGCTCGCCAGCGTCCCCGCCGCCATCCGCCGCGCGACGTCCCGGCGCAGCCACAGGAGCCACAGCCACACCGCCAGGAAGATCACGCCCAGCACCGCGATCGCCGGCAGCCAGAACACCAGCGCGATGAGCACCACCTGCAACACCAGGATCAGCGGCACCGCCCACGGGCGCTTGACGAACCCGCACGTCACGATCAGCAGCGCGGCCACCGCGATGACCGTCCAGCCGGTGCCCGTCGAGATCCCGCCACCCAGCTTGTTGACCACCGGGATGGCCAGGGCGACCGTGATCGCCTCCATGATCAGCGTCCCCGACATCACGCCGCGGAAGCCCTTCATCGGGTCCTTGGGCTTGGCCGGTGTCGTCACGCCGGCTCCTTCCCGAACAGCGTGCGCGCCTCGCCCGCCGTGACCACCGAGCCGGTGACCAGCACGCCGCCGCCCGCCAGGGGTTCCTCCGGGTCGTCGTTGGTCTCCACCAGCGCGATCGCCGTCTCGATCGCCGTCTCCAGGTCCGTCTCCGCCACGACGCGGTCTTCGCCGAACACCGAGATCGCCAGCTCGTTCAGCTCCTCCAGCGGCATCGAGCGGGGCGAGGAGTTCCGCGTCACCACGATGTCCGACACCACCGGCTCGAGCGCGTCGAGGATGCCGTGGGCGTCCTTTTCGGCCATCACGCCGACCACCGCGACCAGGCGGCGGAAGGCGAACTCCTCGGACACCGTCTTCGCGAGCGCGCGGGCACCGTGCGGGTTGTGCGCCGCGTCCAGCAGGACCGTCGGGGCCGAGCGGACGCGCTCGAGCCGGCCCGGCGTCTCGACCTCGGCGAACGCCTCGCGCACCGCCTCGACGACCAGCTGCTTGTCCTTGCCCGCGCCGAAGAACGCCTCGACCGCGGCCAGCGCCAGCGCGGCGTTCGCGGCCTGGTGGGCGCCGTGCAGCGGGAGGAAGACGTCGTCGTACACCCCGCCGAGGCCCTGCAGCTTCAGCAGCTGCCCGCCCACGGCGATCTCCTTCTCCAGCACGCCGAACTCGCTGCCCGCGCGGGCGACCGCGGCGTCGACCTCGACGGCGC
The DNA here is from genome assembly GCF_053600695.1 of Amycolatopsis sp. NPDC005003. Taxonomy (NCBI): domain Bacteria; kingdom Bacillati; phylum Actinomycetota; class Actinomycetes; order Pseudonocardiales; family Pseudonocardiaceae; genus Amycolatopsis; species Amycolatopsis sp. NPDC005003. The sequence continues at coordinate 104,833 of NZ_JBSGAI010000004.1, forward strand.
GCTCCAGCAGCACCTTCAGCACCTCGGGGTCCTGCTCGGCGATCACCGCGACCGAGCCGGGCTTGATGATGCCCGCCTTTTCGCGTGCCGCGCTCACCGCGTCCGGCCCCAGGTACTCGACGTGGTCGAGGCCGATCGGGGTGATGACGGCGACGTCGGCGTCCGCGACGTTCGTCGCGTCCCAGGCGCCGCCCAGGCCCGCTTCGAGCACCGCGGCCTCCACCGGGGCGTCGGCGAACGCGGCGAACGCCATCCCGGTGAGGATCTCGAACTTGCTCATCTCGACGCCGTCCGCCGACGCACCGTCCACCATGGACACGTACGGCGCGATGTCGTTCCACAGCTCGGCGTAGCGCGCGGCGGAGATCGGCCGGCCGTCGAGCGCGATCCGCTCGGTGACCAGCTGCAGGTGCGGGCTGGTGTAGCGGCCGACGCGCAGGCCCATCCGGGTCAGCAGCGCGTCGATCATCCGGGCCGTGGAGCCCTTGCCGTTCGTGCCGGCCACGTGCAGCACCGGGTAGCCGCGGTTCGGCTCGCCCAGCAGCTGCGTGAGCGCCGAAATGCGGGTCAGCGACGGCTCGATCTTCGTCTCCGGCCAGCGCTGGTTCAGCTCGGCCTCGACGGCCATCAGCTCGCGCCGCGCCTCCGGGCCGTTCGGATCGCCGTACTGGACCTGCTCGCCCTGGTCGTCGAGCTCGTGCAGCTCGGCGTCCTCGGGCACACTCAGGTCGGGCACCGGGCCGGTGGCGAGGTTGTCCCCGAGCTGGCCGACCCCGCCGATGCCGCCGCGCGAGCCGCCGCCGGCCTCGAACGCGGTGTCGCGGACGTCCAGTTCCGGGTCGTGGTCGTCGGACTCCTCGTACCCCGACGTCCCCAGTTCGTCGACGCCCGCGAAGCTGTCCAGATCCGACAGGTCCGGCTTGCGACCTGTCTCATCCTGCGGCACTGAATCTCCTCCGGCCTGGGGTTTTCGCACTTGCCTTCCGAGTCTACGTGCGCGAGGAGGTGGCACTCTCGACGCATGCCGTTCAACCACAACGACCACTACCACCCGCTGCTGCTGGACCTGCTGCCGCCGGGACCGGGGATCGCGCTGGACGTCGGCTGCGGCACCGGCCGGTTCGCCCGGCGGCTGGCCGCGACCGGCATGGCGGTGGAGGCGGTCGACGTCTCGGCGGCGATGGTCGAGGCGGCGGCGGGACTGGGGTCGCCGGGGCCCGGCGAGATCGTCTACCGGCAGGCCGACGTCACCACCGATCCGCTGCCCGAGGCGCACTACGACTACATCTCGTGCCTGGCGTCGCTGCACCACATGCCGTTCGAGACGGTCGCCAAGCTGCGCCGCGCGCTGGTGCCGGGCGGGGTGCTCGTGGTGCTCGGCCTGGCTCGGCCCAGCACACCGTCGGATTGGGCACGGGTCCTCGCGGCGGTCCCGGTAAACGCACTCGCGCGGCTGGTCGTCTACGCCGGCGAACGGCTGAACGGCGGTCCCGAAGACGGCCCGAAAGCTCCCGTCGTCGACGACTACCCGACGCTGGCCGAGCTGCGCCGCGAGTCGGCCCGCCTGCTACCCGGCAGCACGGTCCGGCCGTTGCTCTTCTGGCGCACCTTGATCACTTACCGTGAACACGGCGACGGTGACCCGACTGGCGGATGAGGCATCACGCCCGCTGACGCCGTCTACGGTGGCGGCATGGCTGACCACCTGCTGGTAATGACGACCACCCCGGACCGCGAGTCGGCGGACCGGATCGCCTCTTCCGCCGTGGCTCAGCGGCTCGCCGCCACGTCACAGGTACGAGGCCCGGTCGCCTCGTACTTCTGGCACCTCGGCGAGGCCGGACAGGGCGAGGAGTGGGTGGTGACGTTCAAGACGACGGGAGCCCGGTACGAAGAGCTGGCGGAGCACATCCGGGCTGTGCACCCTTGGGACAAGCCCGAAGTGAGCGGGATCGAGCTGGCACGCGGCTCGGTGGACTACCTGAGGTGGCTGGAGACAGCGACCGCGCCGGAGAACTGAGTCACGCGCGCAGCTCGTCGAGCACCTGACCGACCTCGGGGACGTCTCGGTGCCGCTCGAGTTTCCGCGCGACCGCGGCGATCCGAACGCCCGGGCGGGTCGAAGCGACGCCGACGGCCAGCTCGTGCGCCCGGCGCAGCGTCGCGGCGGCCTGTTCGACCTCGTGCGCCTGCAGGTACGAGGTCGCCAGCCACGTCGAGTAAAGCGCCTTGTCGCGAGCGCAGGTGTCGTCGAAGTCGCCCAGAACGCGTTCCAGCACAGGGACAGCGCGCAGCGGGCGACGTAATTCGGTCCAGCAGCGGCCGGCCATGATCTCGACCTCCGCCTCGTCGACCCAGAACACCCAATCGGGCTCCGGCCGGTCGTCGGGTCGGTTCAGGGCGTCACGGGCCATGGCGAGCGCGGCGTCGGCCTGCCGCGCGTTGCCTGCGACCGCGTGTGCCCACGCCTTCCTGGACAGCAGCAACGCGGCCACCTTCGGCGTGGCGCCCTCGCGCGCGACCTCGTAGGAAGCGTCCGCGTCCGCAGTGCCGTTCTTCGCCAGAGTCGTCTGCTGGTAGGCCGCGTACGCGAGGGCGTTGCCGGCCAGGTCCCGGGCACCGGCCTGCTCGGCGGCGCGGCGGCTGTCGTCGTAGAGCCGGCCGGCCCGCCGGTGATCGCCGTGGTCGAACGCAGCCCAGCCTGCTTGCTGCAGCTGCTCGGCGAGCAGCACGTGGAGTTCGCGCCCGATGTCGCCACCGTAGTTGCCGCGGTCGAGCAGATTCTGTGTCACGGCGACCTCGGCGGTGTAAACGGGCGCGGTGTCGCCCCCTCCGAGAACGTCGTCGAGCCGGCGAAGCCGCGCGGTGCGGCGCCGCAGGCGGTCGATGTCGGCGTGCCCGAGCCGCTGTTCCGTTCGCGGCTGCGCAAGGCCGAGTGGCAACGCGAGGGACGCCATGGCCCCGATGAACTTCCGCCTGTGCACCGGAGCGTCGTCTCCTTTCGCCTGCCTTCGGACCGCTCGTGAGGTTGCCACGGCGTCCTGGAGTACCCGGCTGTCCACGGCGAAGCTGTCGGCGAAGTGCTGTTGCCAGAACGGCGTGAGCAACCGCCTTTCCGCTTCCCAGCGCGAGACCTCGTTCCGGGTGACCGGTCGACCGGACAGTGCCGACAGGGTGTCTGCCTGCGCTGCCTGCGACCGACCCGACCGGGCGCGGAGGTGACGGAGCAGCTCGCCGATCGTGTCGGGCTCCATGTCTGCTCCCCACGCTCCACCTGGCGTCGTGGCCACCAAGCGTGGCCCCCTCTTCCGGCCACCCCGCCGACTGGCCACCTCAACGGCTACTCCTCGTAACGGGGTGATGCTGATTGCCTGGTCATCATGACAGATGGCGACGCACGGCGGCGGCCTTGAGGGCGCTGATCCACATCGACCCGACGACGATTCACCCGGTGATCGACAGCGTGTGGCATCGAACGGCGCTGTCTTCGGTCCCTGTTCCGGGTGAGGGCATCACGATGCTCTGCGGCGCGACGGCGCCCGCGGAGTTCGAGCCGCTGAAGGAGCGCACCGCCCACGGTGTGCCCACTCAATGCCCGTACTGCGACGTGGCCTACCGCCGCGCCCTGGGCTGGATCGTCCCGCCGAATCACCCAGGTCTGCATCGCGGGGCGCGAGCGCGCTGACGGCGGAACTGATGGGGCCGGAGGATCAACGACGTCGGCGAGAAAGGCCGCAGATGGCGAAGGAACGCAATACCGCCGGCGCGGGCCCCACCCGCCCGGTATCGGGCAAGGACCACCGAACGTCCCGCCCGACGGAAGACAACCCCGCCCCACAGCCCCGGCCGATCCAGCCACCGCCGCCGGACGACAGGCCGAAACGATGACCGAACCGGCGAACCGGCCGCGCCAAACCGGCAGCTGCCTTGTCCCTGGCAGGGTGGGCAACGTCGCCTGCGGTTCGGCGGGTGGCTACCCGCCACAGCAACCCACCGGCCCCACCCGACCCGGCGGCACGATGCGCTCGACCCTGTTTCGATGGCGTCCGGACCCGCCCACAAACGACGGCGAGGAATGACGCCGTGGACACCCACCGGTTACCATCCGGTCATGCGGACAGCCCGGGAAATGGACAGGCTGGCCTCGGCATTTCTCAGCGGCGGCCACGGCGCACGCTTTTCGGCAGCGGACCTCCGCGCCGCGGTCGGCGTGCACAACGCACGCCTCTATCCCCTGCTGCAGGTGATGCGGCAACGCGGCTGGATCACCGACGAATGGCCCAAGTCCGATCCGCTGCGTCCACACTGCTACCTCCTCACCGAACGCGGCCGGGAAGAACTCTCGGACGCCTAGCCGGCCGGTGACCGGCCCTTCTCGGCACATCGGGATTCGGCCACCCGTCTTGGGCAAACCGGGCCGGGGCCGGCCATTGCTCTTCTGGCGCACCTTGATCACTTACCGTGAACACGGCGACGGTGACCCGACTGGCGGGTGAAGTCCGGCCCCGAGCCGTCCGGTGCTCGCTATCTGTGGGAGCAGCGTTTCCGGAACAGAACAGGGGTCTTCATGCGCGCCACCCGGCTGCTCGTCGCCGTCCTCTCGGCAGCCATCCTGCTCACCACCACCGCGGCCGCCGCGTCGGCGGCCGGGTACCACCACTACGTCGCCCTCGGCGACTCGTTCACCTCGGGGCCGTTCATCCCGGCGCAGCGGCTCGACCCGCTCGGCTGCGGGCGGTCGACAGCGAACTACCCGTCGGTCGTGTCGGCCGCCCTGCAGCCCGGCGACTTCACCGACCTCAGCTGCGCCGGTGCCGACACCACGAACCTGACCCGGCCGCAGCGGGTGCCCTTCAACGGCACCAACGCCCCGCAGCTGGACGCCCTGCGGATCGACACCGACCTGGTCACCCTCGGCATCGGCGGCAACGACTTCGGCGTGTTCAGCAGCCTCACCACGACCTGCCCCGGCCTGCGGGCGAGCGACCCGACGGGCAACCCGTGCGAGAAGCACTTCACGACCAACGGCGTCGACACGGTGGGCACGGCCATCACCGCCATCCAGCCGCGGATCGCCGCCGTGCTGGCCACGATCCACCAGCGCGCGCCCGGCGCGCGGGTGCTCGTCGTCGGCTACCCGCGGATCGTGCCGGAGAGCGGCTACTGCCCGGACGTCCTCCCGTTCGCCGACGGCGACTACGCCTGGTTCAACCGCATCGAGAGCGACCTGAACCAGGCCCTCGAGGCCGCGGCCGGGGGCGGGGACGCCGAGTACGTCGACACGTTCGGCCCGTCGCGCGGCCACGACGCCTGCGCCCGCGGCGGCGCGGCGTGGATCAACGGCAAGGACCAGGACGTCTTCGCCGCGGCCGCCTACCACCCGCTGAAAGCCGGGATGGCCGGCGTGGCCGCGGTGGTGCTCAAGGCGCTGCGCTGACGAAGTCCAGCACGAGCCGGGCGAACTCGTCCGGCAGCTCGGCCGGGGCACCGTGCCCCGCGTCGATCTCGGCGGCGCGCGCGTCCGGGATCGCGGCGACCAGCGCACGCTGCTGGCCGGCCGTGACGATCCGGTCGTGCGCGCTGCCGAGCACCAGCACCGGCGCGGTGATCGCGGGGAGGACCGGCCGCAGGTCGACGGCGCGGTCGGCCTCGATCTGGCGGTCCGCGCCGGGCTGGATCACCGTTTCCAGGCTCTTGACGAGCTGTTCGTTGCTCTCCGCGGTGGCCTGCTCCCAGTAGCGCGGGCCGAACGCCATCAGCGGGAGCATCCGGGTGAAGGTCCCGGTCTCGAGCAGGTCCAGCCAGTAGCGGAACTCGGCGTCCTGCCGGACGTCGGTGACCGGCCAGGCGGCGTGCAGGACCGCCGTCCGGACGCGGCCCGGGCGGGTGCCGGCCAGGTGGGCCGCCACCACCCCGCCGAGCGAGTGCCCGACGACGTGGACGGTTTCGCAGCCGGCGTGGTCCAGGACGGCTTCGGCCTGGGCGGCGAGGGTCTCGACGGTGATCGGGCCGCCGTCGTCGGTGGTCAGGCCGGAGCCGGGGAAGTCGGGGGCGAGGACGGTGAAGCCGTGCGCCCGCGCGGTCAGCGGGGCCCACTGTTCGCGGGACGCGGCGGTGCCGTGCAGCAGGAGCAACGCGGGGCCGTCGCCGGTCCGGTCGTAGTGGACGACGGCGTCTTCGAGGGTCACTTTCGGCATCGTTCAGGCGGCTTCCCGGAGGGCGGCGGTGAACGCGCGCGGGTTTTCCTGGTGCGGCAGGTGCCCGCAACCGGCGAGGACGTGCACGCGGGCGCCGGGTGTTTCGGCGGCGCAGTTGCGCGGCACCTCGAGCGGGATCTGGGCGTCCAGTTCGCCGTGCAGGTAGGTGATCGGGGGCTTCAGGTCCTTCAGCCGCGGCCGCGGGTCGTAGGTGGTGCATTCGGTGAACAGTTCGTCGATGTAGGCGCCCGAGTCGAGCAGCTGGCGGAGGGTCCAGTCGACGAGCTCGCGCGCGGCGCCGGGCGCGAACCAGCCCGGCACCCAGCCTCCGAGCGTGCCGGCCCGGTCGTCGACGAGCTGTTCGCGCAGGTCGTGGATCTGGTCGAGCATGCCGGTGCTCGGCCAGTACCCGGGACTGCCGACCGCGACGACGTGCTCGACGAGGTCCGGCCGGGCGAGCGCCAGCTCGGTGGCGAAGACGCCGCCGATGCTGGAACCGACCACGGTGGGCCTGATCTCCAGCGTTTCGATCAGCTGTGAGAGGTCGGCGGTGATCCGGGCGATGGTGTTGCCGTCGGCGGGGTGGTCCGAGCGGCCGCACCCGCGCCAGTCGAGGGTGACGACGCGGTGGTCGCGCACGAGATCGGGCAGGCAGGAGTTCCAGACGCGGCCGCTGGTCCCCCAGCCGTGCAGGAGCAGCAGCGCGGGGCCGGTGCCGGCGTCTTCGTAGTGGAGGCGGGTTCCGTTGACTTCCATGATCGGCATGGGGTCCATGGAAGTGGCCGCGTGCCGGGTTTTCGATGAGCAGTCTGTCCCTACACTGATCACGAAGCCTGATGAATGGGGTTGCGGGTGGAGCTGCGTCAGCTGAGGTACTTCGTGACGGTCGCGGAGGAGCTGCACTTCGGCCGCGCCGCGGAGCGCCTGCACATCGTCCAGCCGGCGGTGAGCCAGCAGATCCGGCGGCTGGAGCGTTCACTGGGCGTGTCGTTGTTGTCGCGCACGACCCGGAGCGTCTCGTTGACGGAGGCGGGGCAGCGGTTCCTGCCGGAGGCGCGTGCGGTGCTGGCGGCGGCCCGGCGGGCGGAGGAGTCGGTGGTCCCGTTCCGGCCCCGCGGGGGTTCGGTGCGGCTGGGGACGAGCGAAGGGCTGGGCGACCGGCTGGACGTGCTGCTGGCCGAGTTCACGCGGCGAGCCCCGGAGGCGCAGCTGGAGCTGGTCCACGCCCCGACGGCGCAGCGCCTCCAACGAGTCCGCGACGGCTCCCTGGACGCAACCATCGTCCGCGGCGACCGGCCCGCACCGGGGCTCGACTTCAGTCTGCTGTGGACAGACGAGCTGGTGGTGGCCCTGCCGGCCGCACATCCCCTGGCTTCGTCGCCTGCCGTCGGCTTCGCCTCGCTGGCTTCGCTTCCGGTGCGGTTGAGCCCGCCTTCGCGGAATCAGCCTCTTTACGACCTGGTCGTTTCGTGCTGCCGGGAGGCGGGGTTCGAGCCGATCCTCGGCAAGGAGTTCACGACGGCGCAGGACACGTTGGGCACGCTGGGGTTCGGCCGTCCACATTGGACGGTGTTCTACCGGGCGCACGCGAACCTGCTGCCGGTGCCGGGCGTGGTGTTCCGGCCGCTGCGGGATCCGGCACCGCGGATGCAGACGTACCTGGCGACACCCTCGGACCGGCGGTTGACTCCGGAACTGGTGGCGCTGATCGAAGCCGCGCGGGCGACCGAAGCCGGCTGAACGACCTTCGCGGCGCGTTGCCCGGATCCAGGGTCGCGGATGGGTCATCATGTCCGAGTGGCCGACGCCGAGCCGGGCAGCAAGCCTGCCGAGAAGGAGCAGAAGCCGCCCGAGGGCTTGTCGCAGTTCATCGGCAAGGTGCTCGACCAGCTGAGCTTGAGCGCCTGGATGCCGGCCGCCATGCTGGTCAGCTGCGGCGCGGTCCTGCTCCAGCTGCGGAGCCAGGGCAACTTCGACATCGGTGCCGCGGTGGTCAGCCTAACGGCAAAGCCGCTGGGCATCCTCGTCGTGCTGGCGTTCGCGCTTGTCCTGGCGGCCTTGATCAGCCAGGCCTTCTCATTCTCGGCGATCCGGTTCTTCGAGGGGTACTGGAAGGGCCCGCTGGTCTGGCTGGGCATCTACCGGCTCATGGTCCGCCGCAAGACAAAAAAACGGAAGAAGCTCGACGACAAGCTGAAACGCGAAGAACAGCATGCGTTTGAGCGAGCCATACTGAGGATGCTCCTGCGCAACATCCCACGACCATTCATCCGTGCGGTCGTGGAAGTCCGGAACCTGAAGAACGGCCCGACCACGCGCGAGCAACGGCAAGCCGCCGCCTTCAACTGGCAGACCGTCCTTCCCCCTGACGCGGTCGGCAAGCTCGCGAGGATCAAGCAGGCCAAGGAGGACTACCCCGATCCGCACCGAACGCTGCCGACGAAGCTCGGCAACATCCTCCGAGCAACGGAAGATTCGATCACCCGCGGCCGGGACACCCAAGATCTCGTCCTGCGGCACGGTGACGAGATTCCGGCCCGGCTCAGGCTCCACCACGACCAGTTCCGCACTCGGCTGGACATGTACTGCACGCTGATCTTCGTCAACGTCGGACTGGCGGGGCTCACGGTTGCCCTGCTCGCACCCGCCCGGAACTCGTTGCTCGGCACAGCCGCAGCCACCGCGATGTTCCTGCTGCTCGCACTCGCGAGCTACTCGGCGGCGATCACGAGCGCCCGGGGATACTGCACAACTCTCAAGGTCATCTTTTCCCCGCACGCCGATTGAGCGGCTCGCTCAGCGTCGGCTGCCGCCAACCGGCTCCATCGGCAGGCCGTGTTCGGGGCAATCGGGTCGGCTGAACGACCGAAGCTTCCGCCCGCAGCCGGGGATCGGGCACCGGTACTGCTTCTCGCGCAGCTCGGAGTCCCCCGGAAGCCGGTCGTCGACCACGAACCGACTTTCCCCCCGCCTACTGCCAGTGTCAACGCACAGACTGTCGTCAAGAACTATTGACCAGCTGACGATTCTTCGTCAGCTTCCCACCGCGGGGGTACGACAAAGCCCGGCACTCCGCGACGGAGTGCCGGGCTTCATCCACAACCTCAGGAAGCCGGCAGGGCCGCCAGCCGGGCCGTGATGCGGTCGATGTCCGCCGCCGCTGTTTGCTTGCGGGTCTTGATCTTCGCCACCACCTGCTCCGGGGCCTTCGCGATGAACGCCTCGTTGCCCAGCTTCGCCTCGGTCTGGGTCAGCTCCTTCCGAGCCACCGCCAGGTCCTTCTCCAGCCTCTTGCGCTCCGCGGCGACGTCGACCGTTCCCGACAGGTCCAGCTCCACCGTCACCACGCCGTCCGCCAGGGCCACTTCCAGTGACGCGCTCGCCGCGAACTCGGGCGCCGGCTCGGTCAGGCGGACCAGCGAACGGATCGCCGATTCGTGGCCGCCCGGGTAGCCCGTCAAGCGGGACGCCACCTTTTGGCCCGGCTTCAGGCCCTGGTCCGCGCGGAACCGGCGGATCTCCGTCACCAGCTTCTGGACGTCCGCGATCCGGGCGTCGGCCACAGCGTCCGCGTAGCCCTCGAACGGAGCCGGCCACGACGCGACCACCAGCGACTCGCCGCCGGTCAGCGCCGTCCAGAGCTTCTCCGTGATGAACGGGATGAACGGGTGCAGTAACCTCAGGACCGTGTCCAGCACGTGGCCCAGCACGGACCGGGTCGCGGCGACGCGGGCGTCGTCCCCTTGGTACAGCTGGACCTTCGCCAGCTCCAGGTACCAGTCGCACAGCTCGTTCCACGTGAACTGGTAGAGCGCGCCCGCCACCTTCGCGAACTGGAAGTCCTCGAACAGACCGTCCACTTCGGACACCAGTGCGGCGAGACGCCCCAGGATCCAGCGGTCCGCCTCCGTCAGATCGGCAGCGGCAGGCAGCGGCGAAGCCACCGAAGCGCCGTTCATCATCGCGAACTTCGTGGCGTTCCACAGCTTCGTGCAGAAGTTGCGGGAGCCCGCCGCCCACTCGTCGGCCAGCGCCATGTCCGCGCCCGGGTTGGCGCCGCGGGCCAGGGTGAACCTCGTGGCGTCCGCGCCGTACGCGTCCATCCACTCCAGCGGGTCGATCACGTTCCCGCGCGACTTCGACATCTTCTTGCCCTGGGCGTCACGAATCAGGCCGTGCAGGTACACGTGGTCGAACGGCTGCTTGCCGTCCATCTGGTGCACGCCGAACATCATCATCCGGACCACCCAGAAGAACAGGATGTCGTAGCCGGTCGACAACACGCTGGTCGGGTAGAACTTGGCCAGGTCTTCCGAGGCCGACGGCCAGCCCAGCGTCGACATCGGCCACAGGCCCGACGAGAACCACGTGTCCAGCACGTCCGGGTCCTGCGTCCAGCCCTCACCCGACGGCGGCTGCTCGTCCGGGCCGACGCACACCACTTCACCGTCCGGGCCGTAGTACACCGGGATGCGGTGGCCCCACCACAGCTGGCGCGAGATCGTCCAGTCGTGCATGTTGTCGACCCAGTCGAAGTAGCGCTTGCCCAGCTCCGGCGGGTGGATCTTCGTCCGGCCGTCGCGGACCGCGTCGCCCGCCAGCTTGGCCAGCTCCTCGACCTTGACCCACCACTGCAGCGACAGCCGCGGCTCGACCACCGTGTCGCACCGCGAGCAGTGGCCCACCGCGTGCACGTACGGCCGCTTCTCCGCGACGATCCGGCCGGCCTCCCGCAGCGCGGCGACGACCGCCGGGCGCGCTTCGAACCGGTCGAGGCCCTCGAACGGGCCGGCCGCGGTGATCTCGGCGCGCTCGTTCATGATCGTCAGCATCGGCAGGTCGTGGCGGCGGCCGATCTCGAAGTCGTTCGGGTCGTGCGCCGGGGTGACCTTCACCGCACCCGTGCCGAACTCCGGGTCGACGTGCTTGTCGGCCACGATCGGGATGCGGCGGCCGGTCAGCGGCAGCTCGACCTCGGTGCCCACCAGGTGCGCGTACCGCTCGTCGTCCGGGTGGACGGCGACCGCGGTGTCGCCCAGCATCGTCTCCGCGCGGGTGGTCGCCACGACGATGGCGTTGTCGCCGTCGCCGTAGCGGATCGACACCAGCTCGCCGTCGTCGTCGTGGTGGTCGACCTCGATGTCCGAGAGCGCGGTGTGGCAGCGCGGGCACCAGTTGATGATCCGCTCGGCCCGGTAGATCAGGCCCTCGTCGAAGAAGTTCTTGAACACCGTCTGGACGGCCTTCGACAGGTTCTCGTCCATGGTGAAGCGCTCGCGCGACCAGTCGACGCCGTCGCCGAGGCGCTTCATCTGGCCGAGGATCTTGCCGCCGTACTCGGCCTTCCACTCCCAGACACGCTCGACGAACTTCTCCCGGCCCAGGTCGTGGCGCGAAAGGCCCTCGCCGGCCAGCTGGCGCTCGACGACGTTCTGCGTCGCGATGCCCGCGTGGTCCATGCCCGGCAGCCACAGCACCTCGTAGCCCTGCATGCGACGGCGGCGGCTCATCGCGTCCATCAGGGTGTGGTTGAGCGCGTGGCCCATGTGCAGCGAACCGGTGACGTTCGGCGGCGGCAGTACGATCGAGAACGGCGGCTTCCCCGACGAGGCGTCGGCCGTGAAGTACCCGGCCGCTACCCAGCGGTCGTACATCGGTGCTTCCTCGGCGGCCGGGTCCCAGGCACCCGGAAGGTCGGTGGTCTGCTGCGGAGCGTTCTCGGTCACAATGGACAAGTCTACGAACCCGTCACGGCGGGTCACCCAGGGGGAAGGCACTCGGGATGACACAGCCTCAGCAGCCGCAGGATCCGGACGACCGGCGCCTCGAGACGCACCCGGACCTGATGAACCCGGACTGGCAGAAGTACGCCGCGCGGGACGCCTGGCTGGGCGCGAAGAAGGACCTCAAGAAGCGCCGCAAACGCGACCGCCGTACGGGCGGCTACCAGCAGCCGGGGCAGAGCCGCTGGCCGGGCGTGCTCGCCCTGCTCATCGTGGTCGGCCTGGTCGCCGCGGCGATCATCGTGCACCAGCTCCAGGGCGTCGGCGTCAACGAATTCGCGTACTTCGGGTAGCGCCCCGCCCGCCCGAAGCACCAGGTCCCACCTCGACGGCTCCCCGACCTGAGATCCGTCACACCCCAATACACAGTCTGGACTGAACAGTTAGACTGTGTACATGGGCGAAGTACCTCCGCACGTGGCCGAGAGCGCGGGCTGGATCCGCGGCGTCGTCGGGCAGCTGCACCGGCGGCTGCGCCACGTCGACAACGCCGGGATCCTGACGCCTTCGCAGTCCGCCGTGCTGCACCGGCTGCTCCGCGAAGGCCCGGCCACCCAAGGTGAGCTGGCCGCCGCCGAGCATGTGCGGCAGCAGTCGATGGCCGCCACCCTCGGGGTGCTCGACGAGCTCGGCTACCTCGCCCGCACGCCCGATCCGGCCGACCGGCGGCGCGTGGTGATCAACCTCTCCGACGCCGGCCGCGACACCGTGCGCGGCATCCAGCAGCACCGCGACGAGTGGCTGGCCCAGGCGCTGGTGGACGAACTGTCCCCCGCCGAGCTCGACGCCGTCACCCGTGCGCTGCCACTGCTGCAGCGCGTCGCCGAACACTGAAGGAGTTCCTCACGAGCACCGTCACCGCCCCCGCCGAGTTCGGCGCCCGCCTGGTCACCCCGCTGGTGGCCGGCGCGGTGCTCAACCCGATCAACTCCACGCTCATCGCCGTCGCGCTCGTGCCGATCGGGCAGAGCTTCGGCGCCGGCCCCGGGCAGACCGCCTGGCTGATCTCGGCGCTCTACCTGGCCACCGCGGTCGGGCAGCCGGTGGTCGGCCTGCTGGTCGACCGCCACGGCGCCCGCCGCGTCCTGCTCGGCGGCGCGAGCCTGGTGATCGTCGCCGGGGCCGCGGGCATGATCCCGATCTCGGTCGGCTGGCTGACCGGCGTGCGGGTCGTCCTCGGCCTGGGCACCTGCGCCGGGTTCCCGGCCGCGATGGCCGTGCTGCGCCACCACGCCGAAGCGCACGGCCAAGGCGTGCCCGCGCGGGTGCTGTCGCTGCTTTCGATGTCCGCCCAGACGGTGATGGTGATCGGCCCGACGCTGGGCGGGCTGCTGATCGGCCTCTTCGGCTGGCCCGCCATCTTCGCCGTGAACATCCCGCTCGCGGGCCTGTCGCTGGTGCTGGCCCTGCTGTGGGTACCGAAGGACGACCGCGGCGAGCGCACGGCCACCCGGATCGACGTGCTCGGCATCGCGCTGTTCTCCGCGACCCTGCTCGCGCTCCTGTTCTTCCTGATGAACCCGGGCGCCGAGCTCTGGCTGCTCGCCGTCGTCGCGGCCTTCGGGACGGCCTTCACGCTGGTCGAGCTGCGGCGCGACGCGCCGTTCCTCGACCTCCGGATGCTCGCGGCCAACGGCGCGATCCTGCGGACCTACCTGCGGCAGGCGCTGAGCTTCATGGCCATCTACGCGATCATGTTCGGGTACGTCCAGTGGCTGGAGACCGCGCGGAAGCTGTCCGAGGAGGCCGCCGGGCTGATGCTGCTGCCGATGTCGGGCACCGCCGTCTGCGCGGCGGCGTTTTCCGGGCGCGCTTCGGGCATCAAGGCGCGGCTGGTCACCGTCGCGGTGGCGCTGGCCGGCGGCTCGGCCCTGCTGCTGCTCGTCCACGACGGCACCTGGGTCGGCGCGCTGCTCGCCCTGGCCGCGTTGTTCGGCCTCGCCCAGGGCCTGACCAGCGTCGCGAACCAGACGACGCTCTACCGCGAAGCGCCCGCCGACCAGATGGGCACCGCGAGCGGCCTGTTCCGCACCGCCCAGTACCTCGGCGCGATCGTGGCTTCGACGCTCATCGCGCTGTGCTACGGCCCGCACGCGGACTCGGCGGGCCTGCACCGGCTGGCCGTCGCGCTGGTCGTCATCAGCGGGCTGCTGCTGGTGGTCACCGTCGCCGACCGGGGACTGCGCACCGAACACGCGTGACCCCGGTGGCCGTCCCCGATCATCGAGGCGCACGATGAACACATGACCCGTGAAGCGCCGGCGCAGGACGTGGACGAAACCCGCCTCGAGGTGGGCAAGCCGAAGGGCTGGGCGGCCGGGATCCCCGGCGTCGCCGTGTCGCTCGCGCGCAGCGTCGAGCAGATGGGCACCGGCCGGACGATCAAGGCGCTGCGGCTGCTGAACCAGCGCGAAGGCTTCGACTGCCCGGGCTGCGCGTGGCCGGAACCCCGCGAGGTGGACGGGGAGAAGCGAAAGCTGGCCGAGTTCTGCGAGAACGGCGCCAAGGCCGTCGCCGAAGAAGCCACGAAACGCCGGGTGGACCGGGACTTCTTCGCCACGCACCCGATCGGCGACCTCGAAACCAAGACCGACTACTGGCTGGGCCAGCAGGGCCGGATCACCGAGCCGTTCGTGCTGCGCGAAGGCGCGACGCACTACGAGCCGATCTCCTGGGACGCCGCGTTCGAGCTGGTCGCGGGCGAGCTCAAGGCGCTGACCGACCCGAACGAGGCGATCTTCTACACCTCGGGCCGCACCAGCAACGAGGCCGCGTTCCTCTACCAGCTGCTGGTGCGCTCCTTCGGCACCAACAACCTGCCGGACTGCTCGAACATGTGCCACGAGTCCTCGGGCGCCGCGCTGTCGGCCACCACCGGCGTCGGCAAGGGCTCGGTGAGCCTCGCCGACATCCACAAGGCCGACCTGATCGTCGTCGTCGGGCAGAATCCGGGCACCAACCACCCGCGGATGCTCTCGGCGCTCGAAGAGGCCAAGGGCAACGGCGCGAAGATCATCGCGGTGAACCCGCTGCCGGAAGCCGGGCTGATGCGGTTCAAGAACCCGCAGAACGTCCGCGGCGTCGTCGGCCGGGGCACCCCGCTGGCCGACGAGTTCGCCCAGGTCCGCCTCGGTGGCGACCTCGCGCTGTTCCAGGCCGTCGGGCACCTGCTGCTGGCCTGGGACGCCGAAGCGCCCGGCGCGATCGTCGACCGCGACTTCGTCGAGCGGGTCACCGAGGGCTTCGACGACTACGCCGAGCACCTCCGGGAGATCGACTGGCCGGAGATCGAGCGCGCGACCGGGCTCCCGCGGGAGCAGATCGAGCGCGTCGCCCGGATGATCGCCTCCTCCGAGCGCACCATCTACTGCTGGGCGATGGGCCTGACTCAGCACAAGCACGCGGTGCCGACGATCTCCGAGATCGCGAACCTCGCCCTGATGCGCGGGATGATCGGCAAGCCGGGCGCCGGCCTGTGCCCGGTGCGCGGGCACTCGAACGTCCAGGGCGACCGGACGATGGGCATCTGGGAGAAGATGCCGCAGTCGTTCATGGACGCCCTCGCCGCCGAGTTCGGCATCGAGGTCCCGCGCGAACACGGCTTCGACACCGTCGACGCGATCCGCGCGATGCGCGACGGCCGCGGCAAGGTGTTCTTCGCCGTCGGCGGCAACTTCGCCTCGGCGACGCCGGACTCGGAGCTGACCGAGAAGGCACTGCGCTCCTGCTCGCTGACCGTGCACGTGTCGACGAAGCTGAACCGCTCCCACGTCGTGCACGGCCGCACCGCGCTGATCCTGCCGACGCTCGGGCGCACCGAGCGCGACGTCCAGGCGAGCGGCGAGCAGTTCGTCACGGTCGAGGATTCGATGTCGCAGGTGCACACCTCGCGCGGGCGCCTGCGGCCGGCGAGCGAGCACCTGCTCTCGGAAGTCGCCATCATCACCCGGCTGGGTGAGAAGCTGTTCGGCGCGGGGCATGCGGTGCCGTGGCGGACCTTCGAGACCGACTACGACCTGATCCGCGACCGGATCTCGCGGGTCGTGCCGGGCTGCCAGGACTACAACCGCCGCGTCCGCGAGCCGGACGGCTTCGTGCTGCCGCACGCCCCGCGCGACTCCCGCGAGTTCACCGGGACGGCGAACGGCAAGGGCAACTTCACGGTGTCGGCGCTGGAATACCCGCAGGTGCCGGCGGGCCGGCTGCTGCTGCAGACGATGCGCAGCCACGACCAGTACAACACCACGATCTACGGGCTCTCGGACCGCTACCGCGGGATCGAGAACGCCCGCCGCGTGGTGCTGGTGAACCCGGACGACCTGGCGGCGCTCGGCCTGGCCGACGGCGCGCTGGTGGACCTGGTCTCCGAGTGGCGCGACGGTGACCGCCGGGCGACGGCGTTCCGGGTCGTGGCGTACCCGACCGCGCGCGGCTGCGCGGCGGCGTACTTCCCGGAGGCGAACGCGCTGGTGCCGCTGGACTCGGTGGCGGACAAGTCGAACACGCCGGTGTCGAAGGCGATCGTGGTGCGGCTCGAACCGGTCGTGGCCGAACCTCAGCCCTGAAAGTCCTTTTGCAGCGTGCCGGTCATGTCCGTGGCCACGGCCTGCACGCTGTCCAGCGTGGCGGGCGGGATCAGCGCGGCCTCGGTGCCGCCGTCGGCGATGGCCAGGCCGAGCACGACGTTGCCCGAGCGCACGGCGGCCCACTGCTCGGAGAAGCCGGCCTCGTCACCGACCCCGGTGGCGAGCCGGACGCCCGAGTGGTCGCCGAGCGCGTCCGTCATCAGCTGGCTGGCCTTGGCGGCGGCCTCGTCCGCGTCGGACTGCGTGAACCGCACGACGGCGATCGTGACGAACCGGTAGTCCTGCAGGTTGGGCTTGCCGCCGCCGAGGTCGCGCGCGTACAGCCGGCGGCAGGTGGTGATCTCGTTGCCCTCGCTCGCGTGGTCGTCGGGGATGACCTTGGTCTCGGCGGCCTTCACCGAGTCGACCGGGATCTCGACGGTCCCGGGCGCGAGCTGCGCCTGCGCGTTCGGCCCGGGCAGCCGGCAGGCGTCGATCGCGCCCGGGTAGTGCACCGAAGCGGACGCCGACTGGCACCCGGCACTGAGAACGGCTGAAGCGAGGACGGGCAAGATCCACCCACCCCGGGTGACGCTGCTGCGCATAGATTCCGGACTTTCCGTCTTTCCTGAAATCGGTTTTCCAAGACCACCCACCGATCGGGTGAGCTTTCCGCCGTCAGGTGGTCCTGCCCGCCGACGGTCACCGCACCCTGCCTCACCAGTGCGGCAGCGTCAAGACCACTGCCCCGGGTGGTCCACCGTGGTCCAGTCGAACCGCGTTCTCGGGAAATCCTCGCGCATTTCAGGGATTCGACGGAAAATCCGGAACTTCGCCGATGATCAATTCAGCGCCCGGCCGGTCAGTCCACGCAAACGACGCCGTTCGAGGTGATCGGATCGTCCGAAGCGCCGCCGGGACCGGTGCCGCCGCCGCCCGCCACGCCGGGGCCGGAGTACACCGTCCCGAGCACCACCTCGATGTGCCCGGCCGGCACCGACGCGGACTGCTGCGTCGTCAGCCCGCCCAGCAGCTTCGCCACCTCGGCGCCGCGTTCGGCCAAAGCGGGACCGAAGCGGACGACCGAGGTCCGCCGGGTGTCGGTGTTGCCGGTCGCCCGCGACGTGAACCCCTTGTCCCGCAGGACACCCGCCACGCGGGTGGCGAGCCCCTCCTTCGGGCCCGCGTTGGAGACGTCGACGGTGACCGACGCGGCCGGCGCCGAGGTCGACGGCGCGGTGGGCGCGGCCGGCGTCCCGCCGCCGATCAGGCTCGCCGCGAAGGCCTTCACCGCGGCCGGGTCGACCTGCACCGCCGTCGCCCGGGGGTTGTTCGCCGGGTCGTAGCGGTAGTCGACGTTGACGACCGGGATCGTCGCGAACTGGATCCCGCCGCCGCTGACCCCGCGCATCTGCCCGACGAAGTCGAGCAGGTTCCACGAGCCGTCCAGCACCACCGAGCGCTTCACCGCGTCGATCAGGTCCGACAGCCTCCCCGGATCGGCCAGCGTGCCCGCCGAGAGCACCTGCCGGGCCAGCCCGGCGAGGAACACCTGCTGGCGCCGGACGCGGGCGAAGTCGGTGCCCGGGAGCCCGTCGCGCTGCCGGACGAAGGCGAGGGCGTCCGCACCCGAAACGCGCTGCGGACCGGCCTGGAAGTCCGCGCCCGAGTTCTGGTCCTTGGTGGCCTTCTTCAGGCAGACGTCGACGCCGCCGACAGCCTTGCTGATCTCGTAGAAGCTGAGCAGGTTGACCTCGGCGAAGTGGTCGATCTTCACCCCGGTGAGGTCCTCGACCGCCTGGCGCGTCGCCCGGCGGCCCGCCGTGAGCGCCCCCAGGTTGATCTTCCCCTTGTCGGTCTCGCCCGCGTTGCGCAGCCGTCGCGCTTCGGCGGCCTTCGCGCGCCCGAACGCGCCGTTGATCTTGCCCTTCCCGCCCGCCAACGAGACGTAGCTGTCCCGCGGGATGGAGAACGCTTTCACCTCCTTGGTGCCGTTCGGGATCCGCAGCACGATCAGGGTGTCGGTGAGGTCGTCGCCGTTGGCACCGGCCCGCAGCTCGCGCAGCATTTCCGCCGGCAGCGGGTTGCCCTGGTTGTCGGAGCGGGCGTCCCGGCCGACGAGGAGGATGTCGAGCGAGCCGTCGGCGGGCTGCTCGCCCGGCTTCGCCGCGCCGCCCGCTTCGTCGATCACGTTGTCACGCGTCACGTCGTCGAGGGCGCGGAGGTTGACGTACCCGTACGCCGTGCCGCTGAGCACGACGAGGGCCAGGCCGGCTACGACGATCTTCCCCAGTGGATGCACGCCCCTCTGGACGTCCGAGTCCTGGGAACCGCTGCACGAGTGAGAGTTGAGTCACATCCGCAGGTGTGAGGCGCCGTTGAGATCGAGGATCGCGCCGGAGGCCCAGGTCGCTTCGGCCGAGGCGAGGTAGACGACGGCCGCGGCGACCTCCTCGGGCGTGCCGACCCGCCCGAACGGGCTCTGCGCGCGCAGGGCGTCGTCGATCCGGCCGGCCACGCGCTCGGTGGCGGTGAAGCCGGGCGCCACCGACGTCACGGAGATCCCGTGCGGCGCGAGGGAGACGGCGAGCGACTGGCCGAACGCGTGCAGCGCGGCCTTGCTCGCGCCGTACGCGGGGTGGTCCGGCTCGCCCTTGAAGGCTCCGCGCGACCCGACGTTGACGATCCGGCCGGGCGCGCCGCGCCCGACGAGGTGGCGCGCGATGCAGTAGCTGAGGTTCGCGGCGCCGATGAGGTTGACGTCGACGGTGCGCCGCCAGATCCGCTGCCAGTCCGCATAGGACACTCCGGTGACGGGGTGCGCGGTCTCGGGAGAGGTCGCGACGGCGGCGTTGTTGACCAGCACGTCGACCCCGCCGAGCCCGGCTTCGGCGGCGTCGGCGATCCTGCGCGCCGCCTCGGGGTCGGCCAGGTCGCCGCCGATCAGCAGGTGCCCCTCGCCGGCCAGCCGCGAGAGCGTTTCCCCGGCCTCCGCGGCGCGGTGTCCATAGTGGACAGCCACCCGGTCACCCCGCGCCGCGAACGCCGTGGCCACCGCGCGCCCGATACCGCGGGACGCGCCGGTGACGAGAACTCCCCTGCTCACCCGAACAGCTGGACCAGCTTCAGGAACAGCTGGTACACCCCGTACCCGAACGGGAGCACCACCCACGCCCAGGCCAGCACGATCAGCGGCACCCGGCCGGGCTTCGTCGACGGTTCGCTCATCACGCTTCGCTCCTCACGGCCTCGGGGACCGGCTCGTGGAACTTCTCCTTGACCGGGCGGACCAGCTCGTTGGCCACGAAGCCGACCACGAGCAGGCCGATCATGATGTAGAACGACGTCGTGTAGAGGTCCGGGCCGGACTTGCCCGCCGCCTTCTCGCTGTCGGCGATCCGGTTGACGATCAGCGGGCCGAGCACGCCGGCCACCGACCACGCCGTGAGCAGGCGGCCGTGGATCGCGCCCACCTGGTAGGTGCCGAAGAGGTCCTTCAGGTAGGCCGGGACCGTCGCGAACCCGCCGCCGTAGAACGACAGGATCACCATCGCGCACAGGATGAACACGAGCTTCGACGAGTTCTGCGTCAGCGCGATCACCAGGTACAGCAGCGCGCCGACGCCGAGGTACGTGCGGTAGATGTTCTTGCGGCCGACCAGGTCCGAAGTGGACGACCAGACGAACCGGCCGAGCATGTTGCACAGCGACAGCAGCGCGACGAACCCGGCCGCCGCGGCCACGCCCACCGGCGTCGACGTGCCCTTGAAGAAGTCCTGGATCATCGGCGACGCCTTCTCCAGGATGCCGATGCCCGCGGTCACGTTGAAGCACAGGACGACCCAGAGGCACCAGAACTGCGGCGTCTTGATCGCGTTGGCCGCCGAGACGTTCGCCGTGGTGATCATGGCGGCGCCGTGGTCGGTCTTCGGCTCCCAGCCGTCGGGCTTCCAGCCGTCGGCCGGCACCCGCACGAGCAGCCAGCCCATCGACATGAACACCGCGTAGACGAGGCCGTGCACGAGGAACGCCGTCGCGATGGTGCCCGTAGTCGGTGCGGTGCCCAGCATCGACGACGACCACGGCGAGGCGATCAGCGCGCCGCCGCCGAAGCCCATGATCGCGATGCCGGTGGCCATGCCCGGCCGGTCCGGGAACCACTTGATCAGCGTCGACACCGGCGAGATGTAGCCGATGCCGAGCCCGATGCCGCCGACCCCGCCGTAGCCGACGACCACCAGCCAGAACTGGCCGGTCGCCACGCCGAGCGCGGAGATGAGGAAGCCGCTGGCGAAGCAGCACATCGACACGAACATCGCCCAGCGGGGGCCGTTCTTCTCGACGAGCGTGCCGCCGAACGCGGCGGACAGCCCCAGCATGACGATGCCGAGCTGGAACGGCAGCGAGCTCTGCGTGCCGTTGAGGTGCAGTGTCTTCTCGAGCGGGGTCTTGAAGACGCTCCACGCGTACGCCTGCCCGATCGACAGGTGGACCGAGAGGGCCGCCGGCGGCACCAGCCAGCGCGTCCAGCTCGGCGGTGCCACGATCCGGGATCGGTCCAGGAAGCCGAGAGCCATCGGTTCCCTCCGTAATCTGGGGATGATGGTGGGAATGTATTACTAAATCACCGGTGTTGCACCATACGAGTGTCGAACTTTCGGGCAGTGAAGGATGTGCTCATGGGCAGGGTGACCGTGCGCAGGCCGGTGCGGCGGATCTCCGCGACCGGGGACCGGCGCCGCCCCGACGCACTGGCCGCCGAAGAGCCCCTGGAGCTGCGGGTCGGCGGCCGGGCGCTGGCCGTCACCATGCGCACGCCGGGCCACGACGTCGAGCTCGCCCACGGCTTCCTGCTGTCGGAGGGCGTGATCGGCGGGCGCGCGGACATCGCCGTCGCCCGCTACTGCGACGGCGTCGACGACCAGGGCCGCAACACCTACAACGTGCTGGACATCGCGCTGGCCGACGGCGTCCCGCCGCCGGACACCGGGGTCGAGCGCAACTTCTACACGACGTCTTCGTGCGGGGTCTGCGGCAAGGCCGCGCTCGACGCGGTCAAGCTCCGCACCCGCTTCTCCCCCGCCTCGGCCGCCTTCGCGGTGAAGAGCGAGACCCTCTCCGCCCTGCCGGACGCGCTGCGCGCCCGCCAGAAGGTCTTCGCCAGCACCGGCGGCCTCCACGCGGCGGCCCTGTTCACCCCGGACGGTGCCCTCGACGTCGTCCGCGAGGACGTCGGCCGGCACAACGCGGTGGACAAGGTGCTGGGCTGGGCGGTCCTCGAAGACCGGATCCCGGCGCCCGGCCACGGCCTCCTGGTGTCCGGGCGGGCGTCGTTCGAGCTGGTCCAGAAGGCCGCGATGGCGGGGATCGGCCTGCTGGCCGCGGTGTCCGCACCGTCTTCGCTGGCGGTGGAACTGGCCGAGGAGAACGGCATGACCCTGGTCGGCTTCCTCCGCGGCGACTCGATGAACCTCTACACCGGCGACCACCGCATCCTGACCTAACCGACCGGCACCCAGTTGCCGTGGAAGCCGTTGGGCACGCGGTCCGGCAGGTGGATCGCGGCCACCGTCTCCAGCGTGCCCGCGTCCAGGATCGTCAGGTCGCTGCGCTGCGTGGCCGGGTCGAACACGAAGCCCAGCAGGACGCCGTCGTCCTCGGCCGCGTCGTCGTGGCGGGGGACGAACACGAACTCGCCCGGCTGGCGGCCCGCCCCGAACGCGCGCTCGGCCCGGGCGCCCGTCTGGAAGTCGTGCTTGTACAGCGAGCCGCCGGACTCCGCGCCGCCGTCGGCCGACATCGCGTAGCCGTAGCGGTGGCGGCGGCCCACCAGGCGCTCGTCCACGCGCGGGAACTCCTGGCCGCGGTCGTCGAGGCGCTCCTCCAGCACCTTGCCCGCCGCCAGGTCGACCGTCCAGCGGTCCAGGGTCGGACTGCCCTCGTCGGGGCCGTGCAGGTTGCGGTCGAACATCTTCGGGTGGCGGACGACGTCCAGCACCACGCTGTCGCCGTCGTCGTAGGCGTTGAGCGGGTGGAAGACGTAGCACGGCTCGACGTCGAACCACCGGACGTCCCCGCTGCCGCCCTCGCGCGGCATGACCCCGATCCGGGCCGGGTACTTCGGGTCCCAGCGGTAGGGCAGGCCGCCGTTGGCGCCGAGCTTGCCGGCCATCATCGCGGTCACCGGGTCCGGGACGCGGACCTTGCCCACCATGGCCGACACCACCAGCTTCGCCGGCGTCCGCAGCGCGGCCGGCACGCTCGCGGCGACCGCCATCTCCGTGTTGAACGTCACCGGCAGGTCGTAGAAGACGACGTGGTTCTCGGTCAGCGAGAAGTCGTGCATCATCGGCGACCCGGTGACCTCGACGTCGACCGTGCGGCGGGCGCGGCCGTGCACGTCGATCACCGAGTACTGGACCTTGTTCCCCATGCCGAAGAAGTACGAGACGGCGTGCAGCTCGCCGGTGCGCGGGTCGCGCTTGGGGTGCGCGGTGTAGCCGCCGGGCAGCGTGCCGTCGAAGTCGCAGCGGCCGACGGTGTCGAGCTCGTCGGTCAGCTCGTAGATCGGTGCGCCGGCTTCGATCAGGGCGAGGGTCTTCCCCGCGTGCCCGATGACGTTGGTGTTGGCGCCGAGCGCGTCCAGCCCGCAGAACCGGCTCGCGTCCTCGCCGTTCAGCGTCGCCGCGACGGCGGGGTTGCGGACCCACCGGTTGCGGTACCACTCGGCCTTCCCGTCGCGCAGGCGCACGCCGTGGACCATGCCGTCGCCCATGAACCAGTGGTAGGCCGCCGGGTCGACCTCGGACAGCGGGTTGGGGCCGTTGCGCAGGTAGCGGCCGTCGAGGAAGTCCGGGATCCGGCCGGTGACGGCCAGCCCGGTGATGGTGTGCTCCCGGCTGACCGGGGCGAAGTTGCCTTCGAGGAACTTGTTGCCCATGTGGCCCCTCCACGGTTTCTATAACTCGGTTATGGAACCAGGTATAACAGGGTTATGGGATACTGGCAAGCATGAGTCCCAAACCGCGCGCGGCCGACGTCAAAACCAAGCTCGTCGAGGCCGCCATCCGGTTGCTCGACGAGAGCGGCCCCGAGGCGCTGCAGGCCCGCAAGCTGGCGGCGGAGGTCGGCGTCTCGACGATGGCGGTCTACACGCACTTCGGCGGCATGGCCGCGCTGGTCGACGAGGTCGCCCAGGCCGGCTTCCTGCGCCTGTCGGCGTGGCTGGCCGAGGTGGGCGAGACCGACGACCCGGTGGCGGACATCTTCAGCCTGGCCCGCACGTACCGGCAGGCGGTCGCCGAGCAGCCGCAGCTGTTCGCGGTGACCTTCGGCCAGTCCGCCCCCGGCGGCAAGCGGGCGACCCTGTCCGACCTCACCACCGCCGAAGGCCGCGAAGCGGCTCAGGAGGGGTTGGCGGCGTTCACCCACATCGTCCGGGCGACCGAGCGGGCCATCGCGGCCGGCCGGTTCCGGCCCGCGGACGAGTACCAGGCCGCCGCCCAGCTCTGGAGTGCGTTGCACGGATTCGTCACACTGGAGGCGTCGGGGCACTTCAGCCCCGGTGAACAGGGCATAGACCACATTTTGATCCCCCTCGGGATCACCATGGCGGTGGGTCTCGGGGACACTGTGGACGAAGCCGGGCGCTCCGCGGAGACTGCGAAGGCGGCTTGGCGAGCGAGGACCGGAAACGCCGGGCAGGGTGAGAACGAATAACCCGGTGAACAGGGGCGCGAGGGAACGCGGAGCGGGTGCGCGGCGTCCTTACCAGGGGCGAGGGGGATGGAGACAGGGTGAACGAGCAAAACGGGGACGCGGAGCCCGCCGGGCCGGTGGTCGAGGCGGTCCAGGGCGCCCGGCGGTGGCTGAGCCGCCGGTCGGTGCTGATCGCGGGCGCGTCCGGGCTCGCGGTGACCGGGCTGGCCGTCGGCACCGCGACCGGCAAACTACCGTTCAGCCAGGCCCTGCAGCGGACGGTCGGCGTGACGTCGTCGAACCCGACGACCCAGCTGGGCAGCACGCGCGTCGAGCGCGTCTACTCCGCCGCGCGCGGCCGGATGGTCGACCTGGTGTTCATCCTGCCGTCGAAGACCCCGCCGAAGGGGCTGCCGATGTCGCTCATGCTGCACGGCCTGCACGGCAACGCCCGCAGCGCGGCGCCGACCGGCACGCTCAAGCAGCTCGCCAGCGACGTCGCCCGCAAGGCGGTCCCGGCGTTCGGCCTCGTGGCCGTCGACGGCGGCGACAACTACTGGCACGAGGTGCACCCGGGCGACGACCCGATGGCCATGCTGCTGGAGGAGGTCCCGCAGTGGCTGCGGGCCCGCGGCTTCGCCGGCCCGACCGGGCTGCCGTTCGCCTGCACCGGCGTGTCGATGGGCGGGTTCGGCGCGCTGGTGTACACGCGCCGCCGGGTCGAGCGGCGCCAGCCGCCCGCCGCCGTCGCGACGCTGGCCCCGGCGCTGATCACGTCGTGGCCGGAGATGGCCAAGCGGCACATCTTCACCGGCATCCAGGACTGGACGGCCCTCGACCCGCTGCGGCACATCGACGAGACCAAGGGCGTGCCCAACGGCATCTGGTGCGGCACGGAGGACTCGTTCATCACCGGCGTCCGCCGCTACATCGAGGCGGCCCACCCGGCGGTCGCCCACACCGCCCACGGCAAGCACGGCGACTCGTTCAACCGCACGGTGGTGCCCAGCCTGATCAGCTTCCTCGGCAAGCACGTCCCCCGCGCCGCCTGAGCCGTACCCAGCCGGACGGCGGTCAGCGGGTGAAGTGGATGCGGGTCGTGGTGCGGCCCGGCACCCAGTACGTGCGGACCAGGTCGGCCAGGCGGTTGACCAGCAGCAGGCCCCGGCCGCCCAGGGTGGCCGCCGACGGCGGGATGCGGCCAGCCAAGGGCGAGGCGATCGTGCCCGCATCGGTCACCTCGGCGACCACCTGCGCCGGGTCCACCCACAGCCGGAGCACGCCGGCGCCGCCGCCGTAGAGCACGCTGTTGGTCGTCAGCTCGGCGATCGCCAGCGCGAAGTCGTCGCGGCGGGGCCGGCGCAGGCCGTGCCGGGCCGCCCAGATCTCGGCGAAGCCGCGCAAGGACGCCAGCTGCCCGAGGTCGAACCCGCGCTCGACCGCGCCCGGCGGCGGCTCGAGCGGCCGGGTGAATTCCGCCCGGACGCCGTCCGGGTCGAACCGCGGGCTGGTGAACGGCCCGGCCAGGCCCCACAACTCGGGATGGGTGCGCTCGGCGTCGGCCAGGACCCGCGGCGGCAGGGCTCCGACGTCGTACGGGCAGAGAACCGCCAGGTCACGCCCGGCGAAGGCGTTGTTGATCAGGGCTTCGTGCACCACGCACGCCGGGTACTCCGAGTCCGTGCGGCCGGCCCAGATCGGCTCTCCCACGATCCGCACCGGCCCGGCGTGCTCCCCGGCGAACGCGTGCAGCACCGACGGCAGGATCGCGCCGGGGTTGCGGCCCGCCCGCTGCATGTCGATCAGCCGCACTTCACCGGCCCGGTCTTCCAGCGCTTTCTCGATCAGCAGCAGGTTGCGGCCGGGAACGGCGACGGCCGCGGGCTCACCCCGGTCGAGGCCTTCGAGGAGGAACGGGAGGACACCGTCCAGGTACTCGGTGTCGCCGCGATAGAAGAGTGCCGGATGCCGGAACGGCCTGAGGGCATCTACCACGGGGAAGTCTTACCCAGCCGTCGCCGGCTTCAAACCCTGCGAAGGCCGGGGATTCACTCCACCCAGCGACCGACGACGGCGATCAGCCAGAAGCCGACCAGGGTCGCCAGGGCGAACAGCAACACCCAGTTGAACAGCTGACGCCGCTCGGTCACGCCGCGGGCCTGCCGCAGCCCGTACGCCGCGACGACGAACAACGGCACGGGAATCAGCGGGAGCGGGGAGAGCCGCGACACGACAGCGACGACGCACGTACCGGTGAACACGGCCAGCATGCCCATCAGCACCCGGTGCAGCCACGGGTACCGCTCGGCGACGGACGCGATCACGCGCTCGCTCAGCTCGCGGAACCCGAGAACGGGCCCCGCCGGCCCGGCCGGGGTGGTCCCGGCGGGTTCCGGGGCCGGCGGCGCCGGCGCTTGCACGCCGCCGCCGGGAGCGGCCCCGGAACCCGGGATGGAGTCAGCAGTCATTCAGCTTTCCTGTCGGGTCTCCGGGCCGGGCGGCCCGGAGACGCCGGGCGTCAGGCCGACTTCTCGCCGCGCTCGCTGCGCGCACGCCGCGTCGGCTGCCGGGCGACGATCGTCGGGTTCACGTTCTCCCGGACGGTCTGCTCGGTGATGACGACCTTCGCCACGTCGTCGCGGCTCGGGATGTCGTACATCACCGGCTGGAGCACTTCTTCCATGATCGCACGC
This sequence comes from Amycolatopsis sp. NPDC005003, assembly GCF_053600695.1. Lineage (NCBI taxonomy): Bacteria > Bacillati > Actinomycetota > Actinomycetes > Pseudonocardiales > Pseudonocardiaceae > Amycolatopsis > Amycolatopsis sp. NPDC005003. The sequence continues at coordinate 131,769 of NZ_JBSGAI010000004.1, forward strand.
AGCCCGCGGGCACCGGTCCCGCGCAGGACCGCCTGGTCGGCGATGGCCTCGAGCGCGGTCTTGGTGAACTCGAGCTCGACGTTGTCCATCTCGAAGAGCTTCTTGTACTGCTTCACCAGGGCGTTGCGCGGCTGGGTGAGGATGTTGACCAGCGAGTCCTTGTCGAGGTGGTTCACCGTCGCCACGACCGGGAGCCGGCCGATGAACTCCGGGATCAGCCCGAACTTGATCAGGTCCTCCGGCATGGTGTCGGAGAAGACGTCGCTCTCCTCGATCTCGGACTTGGTGCGGATCTCCGCGCCGAAGCCGAGGCCGCGCTTGCCGACCCGCTCGTTGATGATCTTCTCCAGCCCGGCGAACGCGCCGGCCACGATGAACAGCACGTTCGTCGTGTCGATCTGGATGAACTCCTGGTGCGGGTGCTTGCGGCCGCCCTGCGGCGGCACCGAGGCGGTGGTGCCCTCGAGGATCTTCAGCAGCGCCTGCTGGACACCCTCGCCGGAGACGTCGCGGGTGATCGACGGGTTCTCGCTCTTGCGGGCGATCTTGTCGACCTCGTCGATGTAGATGATCCCGGTCTCGGCCCGCTTGACGTCGTAGTCCGCCGCCTGGATGAGCTTGAGCAGGATGTTCTCGACGTCCTCGCCGACGTAACCCGCTTCGGTCAGCGCCGTGGCGTCCGCGATGGCGAACGGCACGTTCAGCAGCTTCGCGAGCGTCTGCGCCAGGTAGGTCTTGCCGCACCCGGTGGGGCCGAGCATCAGGATGTTCGACTTGGCGAGCTCGACCGACTCCTCCTTGGAGTCCTTCGGGCCGGCCTTGTCGTCCGCCTGGATCCGCTTGTAGTGGTTGTAGACCGCCACCGCCAGGGTCCGCTTGGCGTCTTCCTGGCCGATGATGTACTGCTCGAGGAACTCGTGGATGTCGGCGGGCTTGGGCAGCTCGTCGAGCTTGACGTCGCCGGCCTCGGCCAGCTCCTCCTCGATGATCTCATTGCAGAGGTCGATGCACTCATCGCAGATGTAGACCCCGGGGCCGGCAATGAGCTTCTTCACCTGCTTCTGGCTCTTCCCGCAGAAAGAACACTTCAGCAGGTCTCCGCCGTCACCGATCCGTGCCATGGCCGTTGACCTCGTCCCCTCCGGCGCGGGTTTCCGCGCCTGACGTGTGTTGCGACGGTGCGACCCCCCGGCACGGTGGCCGGGTGTGAGCCTCACGCATTGCCACTGACGGTACCCGTCCGACGCCGCGAGCGGGAACACCCACGAACTCCGGGAGCACGTCAGAGGACGACCCTAAACCAGGATGCCGGTGTGTGTCGTCTCCTCGACACACACCGGCCTGGCGGATCTACAGAGCCGACGCCTTACGGTACGGCAGTACCTCGTCGATGATGCCGTACGCCTTGGCCTCTTCGGCCGTGAGGATCTTGTCGCGCTCGATGTCGGTCCGGATCTGGTCCGGGTCCTTGTTCGTGTGCTTGGCCAGGATGACCTCCATCTGGCGCCGCACCCGCTGGATCTCGTTGGCCTGGATCTCCAGGTCGGAGACCTGGCCGTAGGTGCCCTCGGTGGCCGGCTGGTGGATCAGCACGCGCGAGTTCGGCAGCGCGTAGCGCTTGCCCGGCGTGCCGGCCGACAGCAGCACCGCGGCGGCCGAGGCGGCCTGGCCGAGGCAGTACGTCTGGATGTCCGGGCGGACGAACTGCATGGTGTCGTAGATCGCCATCAGCGAGGTGAACGAGCCACCCGGCGAGTTGATGTAGACCAGGATGTCGCGGTCCGGGTCCTCGTGCTCGAGGTGCAGCAGCTGGGCCATCACGTCGTTGGCCGACGCGTCGTCCACCTGCACGCCGAGGAAGATGACCCGCTCTTCGTACAGCTTGTTGTACGGGTTCGACTCCTTGACGCCGTAGCTGGTCCGCTCCACGTACGACGGCAGGATGTACCGCGACTGGGGGATGCTCGGGCCCTGGAAGTCACCCGGGAGCCTGAAGTTGCTCATCGAAAGTCTCCTTGGTGCTCTCGGGCTCAGCGGGAGCCCGGACGGGCGATGTCGGCGGTGAGGACGTGATCCACGAAGCCGTAGTCCTTCGCCTCCTGGGCGGTGAACCAGCGGTCGCGGTCGCCGTCCTTGATGATCTGCTCGACCGTCTGCCCGGTCTGGTCCGCGGTGATCCGGGCCAGCTCCGTCTTCCACTTGTTGAACAGGTCCGCCTGGATCGCGATGTCCGACGCCGTGCCGCCGACACCGGCCGAGGGCTGGTGCATCAGGATGCGGGCGTGCGGGAGCGCGTAGCGCTTGCCCGGCGTGCCCGAGGAGAGCAGGAACTGCCCCATCGAGGCCGCCATGCCCATCGCGTAGGTCGCGACGTCCGGGCGGATCAGCTGCATGGTGTCGTAGATGGCGAACCCGGCGGTGACCGAGCCACCCGGCGAGTTGATGTAGAAGCGGATGTCGGACTCGGCGTCGTCCGCGTCGAGCAGCAACAGCTGCGCGGTGATCCGGTTGGCGATCTCGTCGTTGACCTCGGAACCGAGGACGACGATGCGCTCCTGGAGCAACCGCTCGAACACCGAGTCGGTGAGGGTGAGCCCTGCGGTACCGGTCCGCGCCTCGGGCGTGTGCTGCGTCACGTCTGCCTGCCTTTTCGCCGGCGGTGGCCCGGTGCTGACGGCCGCCGCTGTCGTTTCAGATGCTTGAGATCTTGTATCCGACCCTAACGAACTTGGGCGGTGCAGAATGCCTGACACCGCCCAAGTTCGCTCACAGCTTCACTCCGCCGGAGTCTTCGCCGCCTCGTCGGTGACCTGCGTCTCCTGGGTTGCCTCGTCGGTGGCCGGCTCGTCGCTGCCGAACAGCTCCGAGAGGTCGACCTCGGCGCCGGAGCCGTCGGTCACGGTCGCCTTCCGGACCACGGAGGCGAGGGCCTTGCCGCGGCGCACGTCGGCGTAGATCGCGGTCAGCTGGCCCGACTGCTGGGCGCGCTGGACGTACTCGTCCGGGCTGATCCCGAAGCGCTGGGCCTGGTAGATGATCCGCTCGGTGAGCTCGCCGTCGTTGACCGAGACCTCTTCCTTGTCGGCGATGGTGTCCAGCAGCAGCTGCGTGCGGACGGCCTTCTCCGACTCGGTGCGGGTCTCCGTGTCGAACTCTTCGAGCGTGCGGCCTTCGGCCTCGAGGGCCTTGGCGAACTGGGCCTCGTCGTGGTCGAACGGGTGGATCGCGTCGTGCTTGCGGTTCTCGATCTCGGCGTCGAGCACCTTCTCCGGGATCGGCACCTCGGTGCGCTCCAGGAGCTCGTCGAGCACCTTGTCGCGGGCCTGGACGCCCTGCTGCATCTTCTTGACGCGGCCGAGCCGCTCGCGCAGGTCGTTCTTGAGCTCTTCGATCGTGTCGAACTCGCTGGCCATCTGGGCGAACTCGTCGTCGGCCTCGGGCAGCTCGCGCGACTTGACCGACTGGACGGTCACGGTCACCTCGGCGTCCTTGCCGGCGTGCTCACCGGCGACGAGCTGGGTGGTGAACGTCTTGGTCTCGCCGGCGTTCGCGCCGACGATCGCCTCGTCGATGCCGTCGACGAGCTGGCCGGAGCCGATCTCGTAGGACAGCCCGGTGGTGCTCGCCTCCTCGACGGCCTCGCCGTCGACGGTCGCGGACAGGTCGATCGAGACGAAGTCGCCGGTCTCGGCCGGGCGCTCGACGCCGGTCAGCGTGCCGAAGCGGGCGCGCAGCTCGTCGAGCTGCTCGTCGACCTCCGCGTCGGTCAGCTCGACGTCGTCGACGGTGACCGCGAAGCCGTCCAGGTCGGGCAGCTCGATCTCCGGGCGCACGTCGACCTCGGCGGTGAACTCGAGGACGTCGCGGTCTTCGAGCTTGGTCACGTCGAACTCGGGGTTGCCGAGCGTGCGGACCTCGTTGGCGCGGACGGCCTCGATGTACTTGGCCGGGATGGCCTCGTTGACGACCTCGTCGAGCACCGGGCCGCGCCCGATCCGGCTTTCCAGGACGCGAGCGGGCGCCTTGCCGGGCCGGAAGCCCGGGATGCGCACCTGCTGGGCGATCTTGCGGTAGGCGCGGTCGAAGTTCGGCTTGAGCTCGTCGAACGGCACCTCGACATTGATCTTGACTCGCGTCGGGCTGAGCTGCTCGACGGTGCTCTTCAAGGTCTTCTCCTCGAGCGGTAACGATTGTGGTGGACAATCCTGCGGAAATGACCCCGCCTCATGTGCAGGCCGGGACGTCCGAGTCTAGGCCAGTGGCCTCCGCCACCGGGCCGGGGGCCACCTGCGAGGTCAGGCGCCGAGCATCCGGCCGATCACCCAGCGCATCTGGCCGCTCGCGTGCGCCACCGACCCGCTGGGCTGCACCAGGTGGGAGAGCAGCAGCCGGACGATGGCCTCGACCGCGACCGTCCACTCCGAGAGGGTGAGCCCGGCCTCCGGGTAGCACCGGGCGAACAGGGCCGCCACGGTGTCGACCGAGCGCTCCAGCACGCCCTCGGGCCGGGTGGTCAGCAGCGGGAGGAAGTCTTCGCCGCCGCCCTTCGGGCAGCCGAGCGCGATGACGATCAGCGGGTTGGCCTTGGCCGCTTCGAGGGTCTGGCAGAACGCCGCGGTGACGCCGTCGACGGGACGGCCCGGGTGGGCGGCGACGACCTCGGTCATCCGATCCGCGAAGCGCTCGGTTTCCCGCAGCACCAAGGCTTCGGCCAGCTCGGCCTTGGAGCCGAGTTCGTTGTAGACGGTCTGCCGACTGACGCCGACGTGCGCGGCCAGCTTGCCCATCGTCACCGCGGCCCAGCCCGCGCCGGCGGTGAGCTCGGCGGCCGCGTCCAGCAGCCGATCCCGGGTGCGCGGCGGGGCGGGGTGGGTGACGGCCTTCACAGGGCCAGCTTACCCACCGCTTGCGTTCAGCTGGCCGGGACCTTTTTTCGGAGCGTGGCACAACGTTTACAAACGCGAGCGCGTTGTCTACGGTGACTCCCGCCTCGCCAGGAGCTTCTCGACCGAGGAGACCGCTCGATGCCCGTCGTCGATACCTCGCCGCGTGGCTCCCGGACGTCCGCATCAACCTCGCCGGCCGCGCGCTCGGTGCCCTCGCCCCGCATCCCGTTGCCCCGCCTGTCGGTGCCGACGCTGCTGTTGTTCGCCGGCGGCGCCGCGCTGTGGGCCACCGCGACCTGGCTGCTGCTGGCCGGGATCGCGCCACCGGTGTTCACCGTGCCACTGCACGCGATCGTCACTTTCACGATGTTCACCGTGGTGCACGAATCCGCCCACCACGCCGCAGGAAAACTGACATGGGTCAACGAGGTGCTCGGCCGGCTGGCGATGCCGTTCGTCGCGGCGTACGCGTCGTTCCCGCTGCTCCGGTTCATCCACAGTGAACACCACCGGAACACGAATGCGGACTCCCACACCGATCCTGACGCGTGGACGTCGCAGGGAGCCTGGTGGTCGCTGCCGTTCCGCTGGCTCACCATCGACCTCTGGTACGCGCGCTTCTACACCGTCCGCGCGCGCACCCGCCCGGCGCCGGAGCGGGCGGAGGCGGTCGTGCTGCTGTCGCTGGCGTGCGTCGCGGCCGCGACGCTGATCGCCTCCGGCCACGGCCAGGAGCTGGTGCTCGGGTACCTGCTGCCGCAGCGGATCGGGCTGGCCGTGCTGGCCTGGTGGTTCGACTGGCTGCCGCACCACGGCCTGCCCGCCGCGAAGCCGCGCGACAAGTTCGGCACCACGCGGGTGCGGGTGGGGCTGGAGTGGCTGATGACGCCGATGATGCTGTTCCAGAACTACCACCTGGTGCACCACCTCCACCCCGCCGTGCCGTTCTACCGCTACCTGCGTGCCTGGCGGGACAACCGGGAGGCCTACCTGGCCCGCGACGTCCCGATCATCACGGCGTGGGGCCGGGAGCTGACGCCGGCGGAGTACCGCGCGTGGCGGCGGCTGGCCGACGACCTCGGCGACCACGAGCCCTGTCCCGAGCCGCCCCCGCTCGGCCCGAGCCGGTTCCACCGGCTGCGGGTGCGGGAGGTCCGGCCGCTGACCGCGGACGCCGTCGCGATCACCTTCGACGTCCCGCCGCACCTGGCGCCCGAGTTCCGGTTCGCGCCCGGCCAGCACGTGGCGGTCCGCGCGGTGCTCGACGGCCACCCCGTGCGGCGGACGTACTCGATCTGCGCGCCGTCGGACGCGGGCGAGCTGCGGATCGCGGTGAAGCGGCGGGCCGGCGGGGCGTTCTCCGGCTTCGCGACCACGACGCTCGCCGCGGGCGACCTCCTCGACGTCCTGCCGCCGTCCGGCGCGTTCACCCTCACCCCGGACCCGGCGCGGACCGCCCACTACGTGGCGCTGGCCGCGGGCAGCGGCATCACGCCGGTGCTGTCCATCCTGGTCAGCGCGCTGAGGGCGGAGCCGCACAGCCGGGCCACGCTGCTGTACGTCAACACCTCGGGGGCCACGACGCTGTTCGCGGCCGAGCTGAGCGCGCTCGCCGAAGGGTTCGGCGGCCGGCTGCACGTCGTCCACTACCGCACCGACGAGCGCGACCCGGACCTGCACGCGCACCGGCCGCGGCAGTTCGACACGGTCGGCGAGGCACTGGCCATCTCCCACGAGCGCTACCAGCGCGGGCGGCTCGACGCGACCCGGCTGCGCGCGCTGCTGCAGAACCGGCTGCACCCGGCGAAGGTCGACGAGTGGTTCCTCTGCGGACCGCGCGGCCTGACGGAGCTGGCTCGCCGCACCCTCGCCGACGCGGACGTCCCGGAGGAGAACGTCCACTTCGAACTCTTCCGCGGCGCGGCGCCCCTGCGCGACCCGGCGGGCACCCCGGCCCGGGTGGCGGTGACGCTGGGCGGCACGACGACGTGCGTCACGGCCCGGGCCGGGGAGACGGTCCTGGACGCGGCGCTGCGGGCCGGCTACGAGGTGCCGTACTCGTGCACGGGCGGCGCGTGCGGCACGTGCCGGGCGACGCTGCTGCACGGCCAGGTGGACATGGACGTCCGGTACGCGCTGACCGAAGACGACGTCGCCGCGGGCCGGATCCTTACGTGCCGCTCCCGCGCGACGACCCCGGAGGTCTCGGTGGACTACGACCGCCGCTGACCGGGCGGTCAGCCGGTCCGGGTGGGGGCGCCCGACGGCGGGGCGCCCTGGCCCTGCGGTCCCGACTCGCCGTCGGTCACCGACGTCGCGGTCGCCGTGCCGCCGGACTCCGTGGCCACCACCGTCACCGTGTCGCCCGCGGCCAGGCCCGTCGCCTGGGCCGACGTGATCGTGTACGTCTTGGAGAAGCCGTCATCGCTTCGGGCGGTCAGCGACGTCGCGCTCAGCTCGGTCACCTCGCCGGTCTGCATGATCTTCGTGACGTAGCCGCCGTTGCCGTCGGACGCCACGTATTCGCCGTGCAGTGCCGAGCCCAGCCCGCCCGCGCCGCCCGGCATGGCGCCGGGCCCGCCCGCCGTTCCGCCCGGGCCCGCCTGCGTCTCGGTCGCCGCCGAGGACGACGCGGCCCAGACCGCCGCTCCTCCGCCGGCCACGATCACTGCCGCGACGGCGCCCGCCGCGATCTTCTTGCCCGGCGACCACGACGGCTTCGGGGCCGGCGTCGCGCCCCACGTCTGGTCCGGAGTGGACGGTGTGCTCATGTGTCGCTCCTCGCTGTTCGGATGAGGTCCACGGTGGAGCCGCCGGCTGTGCACCGACTGTGCCCGCCGTCAGCCGTTCCTGTGACCGGAAACCGGACATCGCGCAACGGCCCGGTCACCCCACAGCCGCTTCACAGGCAGCGCACAAGCCGCACACACGGCCCGGACGGACGCTGGCTGCATGGCCGCGCGAACCGTCCCGCCTCGTCCCCGCCGGGGGCGGCTTTCGCTGCGCGCGAAACTGACCGGCTCGGTGGTCGTGCTGCTCACCGTGGTGTGCCTGATCGTCGGGGTGATCAGCGAGTTCGCGCTCGACCTCTTCCTCACCCGCCAGATCGACCAGCAGCTCTCGGCCGCGGCGAACCGCTCGCTGGTGTTCGCGAGCAACGCCCGGCCGCCGGGCGGCGGCCCACCGCCGGAGAACCTGGGCCAGCACCCGCTCGGGCAGAACGTCGGCACGGTCAGCGCGACCTTCTCGGGGCGGACGCTCGTCCACGACGACAGCATCTCCGAACACGGCGGACGGCTGTACCTGAGCGCCGCGCAGCAGGCGCTGATGCGGTCGGTGCCCGCCGACGGCAAGCCGCACACCCTGTCCTTCGACGACCTCGGCGAGTACCGCCTGATGGCGTTGCCGGTCGCCGGGACGTCCGAAGTCGTGGTCACCGGCCTGCCGATGAAGCCGGTCGACGAAACCCTGCTCACCGTCGGGCTCATCCTGTTCGGCGTGGCCGCCGCGGGCGTGCTCGGCGCGGCCTTCCTCGGCGCGTTCGCGGTCCGCCGCACGCTGCGCCCGCTCGATCGCGTGGCGGCCACCGCCGGCCGCGTCACCGAGCTGCCGCTCGACCGCGGCCAGGTGGCGCTGTCCATCCGCGTCCCGGAGGGCGACACCGATCCGCGGACCGAGGTCGGCCAGGTCGGCTCGGCGCTGAACCTGATGCTCGGCCACGTCGCCCAGGCCCTCGAAGCCCGGCACGACAGCGAAATCCGGGTCCGGCAGTTCGTCGCCGACGCCAGCCACGAGCTGCGCACGCCGCTGGCCGCGATCCGCGGGTACGCCGAGCTGGCCGCCCGGGGCAGCGCGCTGGTGCCACCGGACGTCGCCCATTCGATGGGCCGGATCCAGTCCGAAGCCGTCCGGATGACGGCGCTGGTCGAAGACCTGCTGCTGCTCGCCAGGCTCGACGCGGGCCGGCCACTGGACGTGCGCGACGTCGACCTCACCCGGCTGGTCGCCGACGCCGTCGGCGACGCCCGGGTCGCCGGGCGGCGGCACCGGTGGCTGCTGGAGCTGCCGCCGGACCCGGTGCTCGTGTTCGGCGACGTCCAGCGCCTGCACCAGGTGCTGGCGAACCTCCTCGCCAACGCGCGCACGCACACCCCTCCGGGCACCACGGTGGTGACGGCGCTGGCCCGTTCGGCGGACGGCAGCGCCGTGCTCACGGTGACCGACGACGGCCCCGGCATCGCACCGGACCTGCTGCCGGACGTGTTCGAGCGGTTCGCCCGCGGCGACTCCTCGCGCTCCCGCCAGGCCGGCAGCACGGGGCTCGGGATGGCGATCGCCTCCGCCGTCGTCGTCGCCCACCACGGCTCGATCGAGGTGCACAGCCGGCCCGGCCGGACGGAGTTCGCGGTACGCCTCCCCGTGGCCGTGCCCGCACAGCGGGTGCACAGCATCGGCACAACGCGGCCCCAGCTGGGCACCGGAAGCTGAGCGCATGACCGCTGTGACTTCCGGGGCTTCGCCCCGGGCCCAGGGCTCCGCATCCCGCGAAACCGCTGTGCCCTCGCCGCCGGTTCGCCCGTCGTGGCACCGGCCCGCGCTGGCCGTCCTCCTGCTCGGCACCGCCGTGCTCTACCTGTGGGGCCTCGGCGCCTCCGGCTGGGCCAACGCCTTCTACTCGGCGGCCGCCCAGGCGGGCTCGCAGAGCTGGAAGGCGCTGTTCTTCGGCTCCAGCGACGCGGCCAACGCGATCACCGTCGACAAGACCCCGGCGGCGCTCTGGGTGATGGGCCTGTCGGCGCGGCTGTTCGGCGTGAACGCGTGGAGCGTCCTGGTGCCGCAGGCGCTGATGGGCGTCGGCTCGGTCTGGCTGCTGTACGCGACCGTCCGCCGCTCGTCCGGCCCGGCGGCCGGGCTGGTCGCGGGCCTGGTGCTGGCCCTGACGCCGGCGGCGGCGCTGATGTTCCGGTTCAACAACCCGGATGCCCTGCTGGTGCTGCTGCTGGTGGCGGGCGCGTACTGCGTGGTGCGCGCCGTCGAGAAGGCGAGCCCGCGCTGGCTCGCGCTGGCCGGTGTCGCCGTCGGCTTCGGTTTCCTGGCGAAGATGCTGCAGGCGTTCCTGGTGCTGCCCGCGTTCGCCGTCGCGTACCTCGTCGCCGCCCCGGTGTCGCTCGGAAAGCGGCTGCTGCACCTGCTCGGCGCGCTCGTCTCGGTGCTGGTGGCAGCGGGCTGGTACCTGGTGGTGGTCGCGCTGTGGCCGGCGGCTTCGCGGCCCTACATCGGCGGGTCCCAGACGAACTCGCTGTGGGAACTGGTCTTCGGCTACAACGGCTTCGGCCGCATCACCGGCGACGAGGTCGGCAGCGTCGGCGGCGGCGCCGGCCGCGGCTGGGGCTCGACCGGCCTGACCAGGCTCTTCGGCAGCGAGATGGCGGGTGGCATCGCCTGGCTGCTGCCGGCGGCGCTGCTGGCGCTGGGCGCGGGGCTGTGGTTCACCCGCCGGGCCCCGCGCACGGACCAGTCCCGGGCGGCCCTGCTGCTGTGGGGCGGCTGGCTGCTGGTGACGGCGCTGGTGTTCAGCTACATGGGCGGCATCATCCACCCGTACTACACGGTGGCCCTGGCCCCGGCGGTGGCGGCGCTCGCCGGGACGGCGGCGGTCCAGCTGTGGCGCCTTCGCGCCCACCCGGCGGCCTCGGGCCTGCTCAGCGGCGGGGTCGCGGTGACAGCGTTGACGGCGTACCTGCTGCTGGGCTCGTCGTGGCAGCCGTGGCTGGCCCCGACGGTCCTGGTCGGCGGCCTGCTCGCGGCGGTGGCGCTGTTCTTCGCGCCGCACCTGACCCGCTTGGCGGCCACCTCGGTGGCGGCGTTCGCGTTGGTCGTGACGCTCACCGGCACCGGCGCGTACACGCTGGCCACGGCGGCGACAACGCACAGCGGAGCGATCCCGTCGGCGGGCCCGTCATCGGGTTTCGGCGGCCGCTTCGGCGGTGGCCCCGGCGGCTTCGGCGGCGGTCGCGGCGGCGGCCCGGGTTCGCTGCTTTCGACGACACTGCCGGGCGCTTCCCTGACGGCATTGCTCCAAACGGACGCGTCGAAGTACACCTGGACGGCGGCAACGGTCCTGTCGAACGCGGCTGCGGGCTACCAGCTGGCGAGCGGAGCCCCGGTGCTGGCGGTGGGCGGCTTCAACGGAACGGACCCGTACCCCACGCTGGCGCAGTTCCAGCAGTACGTGGCGAACGGGCAAATCCACTACTTCCTGGGCGAGGGCATGTCGATGCCGGGCAACAGCGGTTCGGACGCGGCCCAGCAGATCGCCGACTGGGTGGCGGAGCACTACGAGGCATCCACTGTGGACGGCGTAACGGTGTACGACCTGGCTGCGACCGTGTGAGACACGACGAAAGCAGGGTGTGACGCCGGTCCGGGCCCGGGCAACCTGGTCAAGAACCGGCTCACTCCGGCACACTGGTGGTGCCCAGGCGAACAGGAGTTCCTGCTGATGACCAAGCCTAAGATACGGCTGGCCCAATCGGCAGACTTGGAATCGTTCGTCGCAGCCTTCGGTGACCGCGCTTTCTTCGAAGATCGCTTCGAACGACAGCAGGAAAAGCACGGTCAGCTGCTCCTGGGCTGGCTGGACTCCCGGCTCGCCGGCGTCGTCTACCTGTGGCTGGCGGATGCGGAAGAGAAGCCGATCCGCGACCACCTGCCCCGCGTTCCCCTGATCACGCACCTCGAAGTCCACGAGGACCTGCGGAAGAACGGCGTCGGCAAGGCGCTGGTCGGCGAGGCCGAGCGTCGTCTCCTCGAGAAGGGCCACTACCGGGTTGCGCTCGCGGTGCGGACGGACAACGACGACGCCGCCCGGCTGTACAAGAACCTCGGTTACGAGGACTGGGGTCACGGCGAGGTCATCTGCCTGGCGCGGACGACCTCACCGGACGGCACCGTCCAGATCGAGGAGGAAGTGTGTCACGTGCTGGTCAGGGACCTGGTGCCGATCACACCCGCGCCGCGGGCCGAGGCACCTCCGGTCGTCGCTCCGCACCCGTGCTGACCGGGACGTCGATCCCGGCCTGAGCCAGCAGGGGGATGCCCAGCGCCGCGACGGCGTGCTCCACACCCGAACCCCCGTGGTGGTCACGCCGGAGGTCGGTGATCCGCTGCCGCCAGCTCACGCAGTCCTGCTGCCAGGCACGCAGGTACCGCACGCACAGGTCCGGGGTGATCAGCTCACTGCGGCCGACCGCGGCTTTGAGCGAGCCGACCATCCGCGCTTGCTGGGCCGCCTCGATCGGCGACGCCTCCACCAGCTTGATGGTGTCCCGGATGATCCGGCGGCGGTCGGCGAGGAACTCGCGCCAGTACGCCCTGTCGGCCTGCGCCAGGCCGAGATGACTGTCGAACAGGCCGAACACGCCTTCGGCCAAGGTGTCGCCGAGTTCCTCGCCGCGGGCGCGGCGAGCGTCCCGGTAGGGGTCGTAGGGCTTCTGGACCGCCGTGCCCGTGATCGCGGACGGCCGCAGTTTCATGCCGTCCAGCAGGAAGAACCAGTCTTCGTTGTAGATGTTGGGGAAGAACGAACTGAAGGCCGCTTCGCCGACGGCCAACGCGCCGCCGCCGATGAAGGTGTCCTGTTTCTGCCCGGCGTCCCGGATCGCGTGGCACACGACGGAGTTGTCCGGCATGCCCGCGTTGGCCAGGCCGACCACCGGGTATTCGCCGAGCAGGCCGGCCGCGACACCGAGGTCGGCGGGATTCGGCAGCTCGATGTCGTCGTCGAGGAAGAGGATCCGCTTCCAGCCGGCGAGCACCGCGATGAGCAGCGCCAGGTTGCGCTTGAAGCTGGTGTCGGTCTGCCGCCGGAAGCGGGTGAAGCGCAGGATCTGGTCGGTGGCGAACTCCGGTACGAGCCCGGGGTTCAGCAGGTCGATGTCGATGGCGAGCGCGCGGACGCCGGCGTTCTTCGCCTCGAGGATCGCACCGGAGATCGTCGACAGCTTGCTGCACAGGAAAAGCAGGAAAGCATCCTGGTCCTTGGCCGCCGCGATGGCCTGTCGCAAGTAGGGAGCCGGGCGCGCGGTGGGCACGATGACCGCGTCCATCGCCGCGCCGGAAACGTCCTCGGTGTCGAAGTGCGCCAGGAGGTCCTGGTGCGACTCGTGCTGACGGGGGTTCACTCGGCAGCCTCGGGCCACTCGTGCAACCGGTTCTCCTCGAGGGTCCAGTCGGGGGTCAGCCCCTGTCCCCCGACGACAGGCACGCGGCTGATGATGCTGAAGGATTCCACATCGCCGAACCGGTCTTGCACGTACGCGGTGTTACGGTCGCGAAAACGCGCGTCCGTCAGCGCACGAACCGCTCCGAGCGTGCCACGACCGTACATACCATTGCACACGGTCACAGTGCGCTTTCGGTTGAACGGACTTTCGCCGCGGTAGAAGTGGGCCACGTCCTCCAGCAGGTGTTCCTGCCGGTCGAGCTTGGGTTCGAACAGCTTCGGCCGCCCGTTCTGCTGCACCCGGAACCCGCCGTGTTCGGCGTCGTCCGCCCGGCCGACCTGCTCCACCGGGAGGTCCACCCGCTCGATCACGTCCCGGGTCACCGAGTTCCAGTCCACCCCGCCGAGCAGCACGAGGTGGCTCGTGTAGTCGTCCGCCGTCAGCTCCTCGCTGGTGCAGAACTTGACCTGGTTCTCGGGGTTGCGCGAGCGGATGTGCCCGAACAGCTCGATCAGGGCGTCCGGGTCGGCGTAGGTGTACAGCGAGACGAAGTCGGCGCTCTCCGGGTCCGCATAGGACAGGTGCCGCCGGTACTTCTCCGGCAGTGGCGCGCACACGATCGTGATGTTCTGGCCTTGTTCGAAGGTCCAGATGTCGGCCACCGGAGCCGGCGGCCCGGCGAACTCCCGGCCCTCGCGCAGTCCCAGGAGCTCCTTCAGGAGTTCGCCGCGCCGCGCCCGCTCCTCGTCCGTCAGTTGTCCGATGGGGAGGACGCGCAGCGTGCCGCCGTCCAGCGACCGCCGGGTCGCGAACAGCGTCGCGTAGGCCTCGAGCCGCCTGCTCGGCGGGTTGACCGGCTTTTCGATGTTCTCCCACGACGAGATCAGGGAGATGCTGAGGGACTTGTTCCCGCCGAGCGCCTTGGCGAGCTGGGCCTGGGTGATCCCGGCTTCGGGCCACTCGGTCTCGCGCAGCGCGCGCAGGCGGTGAGCGAGCGCGGACCACTGTGGCTGGGCTGGGGACACGACTCGGGCCGCCCTTCAGGAAATTTCAGTAATCCCGACGAGGGCGCCAATACTACTCCCCGTCACTAGCGGCTTGGTCGGGGCCCCGCCGAACCTGGGACTGAAACGTTACGCTCAGCGGAACTTCCCCGCACCGAAAAGATAACACCGATTCATCTCAGTTGATCCGGGGTACTTCACGGCTTACAGTCTCCTTGACTGAACTTCAGTTTTGACCTGAAGGCAGGAGCAGGCCATGAGCATCCCAGCGCAACACGTGCCCCTCCACCGCGCGATTGTGGTGGTCGACATCGAAGGCTCGACGACGCGGACCAACCCGGCCCGGGCCCGGCTCCGCACCGTCCTGTTCGAGCTGCTGGACGAGGCGCTCCTGGCCGGCGGGATCACCAAGAAGTTCCGCGACGAGTTCGTCGACCGGGGTGACGGCGCGCTGTGCCTGGTCCGGCCGGTCGACCAGGCCCCGAAGCCGGTGCTGCTCACCACCGTCGTCCCGACCTTGGCCGAGCTGCTGGAAAAGCACGCCGAGAGCCATCCCGAGCTGGCCTTCCGGCTCCGGGTCGCCGTGCACGCCGGCGAAGTGCACTACGACAGCCGCGGCCCGTACGGCGAGGACGTCGACATCGCCTGCCGCTTCGTCGACGCGAAGGAACTGCGCCGGCAGCTGCGCGTCACGGCGGCCCCGCTGGTGCTCGTCATCTCACCGGAAATGCACCGGTCGGTCGTCCGGCACGGCTACCCGGGGATCGACGACACGACCTACTTCCAGACGGTGCCCATCACCGTCGGCAAGCAACGGCTGCGCGGGTGGATCCACCTGCCGGAAGCCGCCCGGCGCCAGGAGGACATGACCGCGTAGCGCGAAACGAGGTGGGGACCGTGGAACCGACGGGCTTCTGGGCCGCACTGGCCCCGGCCGATCGCCGCAAGCTGGCGGAATCCGCCACGCGGCGCTCCTACCGGCGCGGGCAGACCGTGTGCCGGGAAGGTGATCTCTCCAGTGTCGTCCTGGTGCTGCTGACCGGGCACGTGCGGATCGTCCACGGAACGCCGGACGGACGCGACGTCGTCGCCGGGGTGCGGGGTGCCGGTGACGTCATCGGAGAGCTCGCCGCGATCGACGAGCGGCCGCGCTCGGCGACCGTCGAGGCGCTCGACGACCTCGACGTGCTCGAAATCCCCGGCGACCGGTTCGCCGCGCTGTGCCAGGCGCGGGCGCGGATCTCCTGGGCGCTGCTGCTCGTGCTCTCCACCCGGCTGCGGTCCGTCGGCAGGCAGTGGCTGGAGCTCGGCGGCGGGGCCGCGGCGCGGCGGGTGGCGGCGCAGCTCATGCAGCTGGCCGTCCAGCACGGCGTGCCGCGCGGGGACGACATCCGGATCGCGGTCCCGGCCACCCAGGCCGAACTGGCGATGACCGCGGCGATCTCGCGGGAGTCGTGGGCGCGCGTGACGCGCGACCTGCGCCGCCGAGGGGTGATCAGCACCGGCAGAAGACAGGTGACGATCCACCGGATGGCCGAACTTCGACGATTGGCGAACTGATTCCGCGCTCTGTGTCTCCTGACACAGAGGAAACGGTGCGCCGGAGGTTTCCTGGATCCAGGGCAGAGGAGGGCTTTCATGGACCCCTACATCACCGCACCGGGCCGGAGCCGCTGGCGCCGGGGCGTCTACGCGGCCGGGCTCGTCATCCCCTTCACCGCGTCCCAGGTGTGGGCGCTGCTGGTGCTGTTGCGGCTCGCCCCGCTCGACGGGCTGGTGGGGCAGGCCATCGTCCTCGTCCTGGTGGGCTCCGCGGCCGCGATCTGGGCCGGCTGGCGCTGGACCTGGCAGCTCGGCCGCGACCGCGACGGCTTCCGGCGGCCCGGGTCGGCGGAGCACCCCGGGTACCACGTCGAACCCGAGCCCGCCCCGAAGACCCGGATCCCGACATGACGTCCGGGCCGGTCATCGTCGCCGCACTCGTGCTGGCCGCCGGTGCCGGACGTCTCCTGCGCCACCTCGGCGGCCTCCTCCGCCGCCGTCCCACCGAAAGGAGCACGGAAATGAGCAGCCCTCCCCCGACCTTCCCGCTGCGGATCTACCACTGGCGCTGGGAAATCCTGGCCGTGACGCTGCTCCCGTACGGCGTGGTGACGTTCGCGCTGTGGGCCGGCCCGCTGTGGGCGTCGGCGGTCCTCGCCGCCGCGCTCGGCGTGGCGGTGCTGCGCCGCCGCCAGGTGCAGGCCCGCATCCACGCGATCCGGCTGCAGCACCGGCTGCGCGCGGTGTTCCCCCACCTGCGCCTGCCCGGCGGCCGCCTCCCGGCGATCCTCTGGAGCCGTCCCCGCGGCGGCGACATCGTGGTGTCGCTGTACGGGCGCGAGGCGTTCGAGCACCTGCACCGCCACCGCCAGGTCCTGGCCGCGGCCTGCGCGGTGCCCGAGGTGTACGTCGACCGCCACCCGAGGTACGCGAGCCTGGTGACGCTGACGATCAGCCCGACGTCACCGAAGCGCGAACCGGGCCGTGCGTCGCTGCCGAGCAACGTGGTTCCGCTGCGGGCGCACAGCTGAGCCCGCGGGTGCCCGGACCCGAGCCGGGCACCGCACAGGAACCGCACAGAGAGAACACACGATCACCAAAGCGGCGGCCGCGACCGTGGGGGCATGACAGCCACCGCCCCCGCATCGCGGCCCGGGACCGTCCCGGTCGACCTGGCCGGCCCGCAGCCCGTACTCGACGTCGTCATCCCGGTCTTCAACGAAGAAGCCGACCTCGAGCCGTGCATCCGACGGCTGCACGCCCACCTGGCCGAGCACGTCTCCTACCCGTACCGGATCACCGTCGCCGACAACGCGAGCACCGACGCGACGCTGCAGGTGGCCGAACGGCTCGCCCGCGAATTCCCCGAGGTGGCCGTCCACCACCTCGACGAGAAGGGCCGCGGCCGTGCGCTCAACGCCGTGTGGCAGGCCTCCGACGCCGCCGTGCTCGCCTACATGGACGTCGATCTCTCGACCGATCTCGCCGCGCTCGGGCCGCTCGTCGCGCCGTTGCTGTCCGGGCACTCCGATCTCGCCATCGGCAGCAGGCTCGCCCGGGGGGCGCGAGTGGTGCGGGGCCCGAAGCGCGAGTTCATTTCCCGCTGCTACAACCTGATCCTGCGCTCGACGCTCGCCGCGAAGTTCAGCGACGCGCAGTGCGGGTTCAAGGCCATCCGCGCCGACGTCGCCCGCGAACTGCTGCCGCACGTCGTGGACACCGGCTGGTTCTTCGACACCGAGCTGCTCGTCCTCGCCCAGCGCGCCGGGCTGCGGATCCACGAAGTGCCCGTGGACTGGGTCGACGACCCCGACTCGTCGGTCAACATCGTGCGCACCGCCACCGAGGACCTCAAAGGCATCGCCCGCGTCACCAAGGCCACCTTCACCGGCGAAATCCCGATCAGCCGGCTGCGGGAGCAACTCGGCAGGCAGCCGATCGGCGTCGACGCGCCGGGCGTGCCGCCGCGGCTGGTGACGCAGCTGGTGCGGTTCGCCGCGATCGGCGTCAGCAGCACGCTCGCCTACCTCGTGCTGTTCCTGCTGCTGCGCACGATCGTCGGCGCGCAGCCGGCGAACTTCGCCGCGCTGCTGGTGACGGCGATCGGGAACACCGCGCTGAACCGGCGGCTCACCTTCGGCATCCGCGGCCGGGCCGGCGCCGGGCGGCACCAGGTCGAAGGGCTGCTCGTGTTCGGCCTCGGGCTCGCGCTCACCAGCGGCTCGCTCGCGCTGCTCAACGGATCCACCACCCCCGGCCTGATCCTGGAGCTCACCGTGCTGGTGCTGGCGAACCTCGCCGCCACGGTGCTCCGGTTCCTGCTGCTGCGCGGCTGGGTGTTCAACCCGCGCCGCCAGGCCACCACTCAGAAGGAGTACTGATGACCGCCGTCCTGCCCGCCGCGGTGTCCGAACCCCGGCACCGCAAGGAGTCCGCGGCGCACGCGCCCCCACGCTGGGTGCGCCCGGCGGTGTTCGGCCTGCTGGCCGCGACCGCGGTGCTGTACTTCTGGAACCTCACCGCGTCCGGCTACGGCAACTCGTTCTACGCGGCCGCCGTCCAGTCCGGGACGCAGAGCTGGAAGGCGTGGCTGTTCGGGTCGCTGGACTCGGGGAACGTGCTGACCGTGGACAAGCCGCCCGCGGCACTGTGGGTCGGCACGGCGTTCGCCCGGATCTTCGGCTTCTCGAGCTTCACCGTGCTGGCCCCGCAGGCGCTGATGGGCGTCGCGTCCGTCGGGATCCTGTACCTGACGGTGAAGCGGACCGCCGGCCCGGTCGCCGGGCTGCTGGCGGGGGCGATGCTGGCGGTGACGCCGGTCGCCGCGCTGATGTTCCGCTTCAACAACCCGGACGCGCTGCTGGTGCTGCTGATGATCGCGGGCGCGTACTTCGTCGTGCGGGCCACGGAAACGGCGAGCCCGCGGTGGCTCGCGCTGGCCGGGGCGGCGATCGGGTTCGGGTTCCTGACCAAGATGATGCAGGCGTTCCTGGTGCTGCCGGCGTTCGGCCTGGCGTACCTGATCGCGGCGCCGGCGTCGCTGGGCAAGCGGTTGCTGCACCTCGGCGGCGCGGTCGTCGCGCTGGTCGTCTCGGCGGGCTGGTTCATCGCGCTGGTGGACCTGTGGCCGGCGTCGGCGCGGCCGTACATCGGCGGCTCCGAAGGGGACAGCCTGCTCGAACTCGCGTTGGGCTACAACGGTTTGGGCCGCATCTTCGGCGGCGAGGGCAACGGCGGCGGCTTCGGTGGCGGCGGCATGGGCGGCAACACCGGCTTCGGCGGGTCGACGGGCCTGTTCCGGATGTTCGGCGCCAGCTTCGGGACGGAGATTTCGTGGCTGCTGCCGGCCGCGCTGATCGGGCTGGTGGCCGGGCTGTGGTTCACCCGCCGGGCCCCGCGCACGGACCGCACGCGGGCGGCGCTGGTGCTGTGGGGTGGCTGGCTGGTCGTGACGGCGGCGGTGTTCAGCTTCATGAGCGGCACGGTGCACCCGTACTACGCGGTGGCGCTGGCCCCGGCGATCGCCGCGCTGGTCGCGATTTCGGGCCGCGCGCTGTGGCAGGGCCGGGCGCACCTGGCGCCGCGGGCCGTGCTGGCCGGGATGGTCGTGGCGACGGCGGTGTGGTCGTTCATCCTGCTGGACCGGACCCCGGACTGGTTCCCGGCGCTGCGCTGGGTCGTCGCGGTGCTGGGGGTGCTGGTCGGGACGGTGCTGGTGATGGGCGTGCCTGCTTCTCGCCGCTTCCTCGCGGTCGTGGCGGCGGCGGTGGTCCTGACGATCGGGGTGTCGTCCGCGGCGTACGGCGTCGAGACGGCTTCGGTGGCGCACAGCGGGTCCATCCCCAGCTCGGGCCCGACGTCGAGCGCGATGGGTGGCTTCGGTGGCTTCGACGACTCTTCGAGCGCGGTCGGTGCGTTGCTGGCCAAGACGACGACGAAGTGGGCGGCGGCGACGACGGGTTCGCAGAGCGCGGCGTCACTGGAGCTGGCGAGCGGCAAGGCGGTGATCGGCATCGGCGGCTGGAGCGGCTCGGACCCGGCGCCGACGTTGGACGAGTTCAAGGCGTACGTGGCCGCGGGCGAAGTCGAGTACTACGTCGAGGGCGGCCGCGGAGGCGGCCCGGGCGGCGGCTCGTCGGAGATCACCGAGTGGGTGACGGCGAACTTCACCGCCACCACCGTCGACGGCCAGACGGTGTACGACCTGCAGAGCTGAGCATCGTGCGAAGGGGCCCGCTCACGGCCCCTTCGCACGCAGGTGGTGGCTGACGTCGCCGAGGAGGTCCACCGTCGCCCGGCGCTCGGTGAACCGCCAGCCGCTCCCGTCTCGCGTGAAGCTGTCCTCGTACCTGCCTGCCGCGATCGTCTGCAGCGGGAAACCCGGGAGCGCCTGCAGGACCGTGAAGTATGCGCGGCCGGCCGCTTTCGAGCCGGACACCTCGAGTGCCACGTTCGTCGTCACGTGCTTCGTGCGCGGTGTCCCGTCCTCGTACACGAGCACCGACCCGCGCAGCATCCGCTCGACCTCCGCCGCGCCCCGCAGCACGCCGCCGCTCCCCGCGAAAGCCCCTTCCGCGAACAGCGCTCCCACGCCCGCGAAGTCCCCGGCGTCGACCAGCGAAGCGTATGAGAAGACCAGGTTTTCGAGCGCCCGGTAGTCGTCCACGAAGACGATCGTACCGAGCGCGGAAAGTCTCAGCCGCGCCTTAGGTTCGGCGCGGATCATGGAGGTCAGAGGGGATGAGGAGGCCGCGATGATCACCACCCGTCCGGGTTACCCACGCTGGCACACCGCGAGTGCGCAGGGGCCGCGCTCACTCAACGCCGACGCCGTCGGGGCGTACGCCGCCGCCGGCGGGCCCGGTATCGCGTTCGCCCTCGCCGACGGCGTCGGCGACGATCCCGCCGCCGCGCGCGCCGCCCGCACCGCCGCCGCGGCCGCCGCGCGCACGCCCGTCCACAAAGGACCGGTGGCGGCGGTTCTCGCCGCCCAGCGTGCGGTGCGCGAGCAGACCCTGGGTGACGCGGTGCTGGTGGTCGCCATGCCGGCCGAGCACGGCGGGTACCGCATCGCCTGGGTCGGCGACGCCCGCGCGTACGCCTGGGACGGCACCACGCTGAGCCGCCTGACCACCGACCACACGCTCGCCGAGTACTTCCGCGCCCGCCACCAGCCGGTGACACCGCGGATGGAGCACGTCGTCACCACCAGCGTCCGAACCGCGGAAGCGCACGAGATCGGCACGGCGGAGACGACGAGCGCAGGCCTGCTGCTGACCAGCGACGGCGTACACAAGCCGCTCACCGGCAGCGGCATCCGCGCGGTGCTGGCCCGGCCGGGCACGGGCGCCGCCGAACTCGTCGAAGCCGCACTCGCCCGCGGCGGCTCGGACAACGCGACCGCCCTCTACGTCGAACCCCTGGAGGTCGACAGCACCACGGTCCGGTTTCCCGTCGCCGCGTGAGACAACGTGAGACAACGTGAGACCGGACCCGAGATGACAAAAACCGGCCAATCGCGCCCGGCTCATAGCTGATTCGTCACCTTCTGCTTACTCTCGTGACCCACCGTATCGAAGGGTCGCAGGGAGTCGCCGATGGCAGAACCAGACCGAACTGTCCTGTTCGCCAGGCAGTTGCTGTGGCACGGCGTCGTCGGCGAACCACCGCGGAAGCCGCCGGTCGCCGTGCTGCTCGGCCCGGTCGGTTCCGGGAAGACACACGCACTGCACCGGATCGACGCCGACCTCGGCTGGGGTGTCGTGCACAGCCGGTTCGACTTCGGCGACAGCAACGCGAACCCGGCCGACGTGCTCACCCGGCTCGTGTACGGCTTTTCGCGCAGCTGGCGTCACCGTGCGAAGCCGCGGTTCCTGCGATTCGCGCTGGCTCTGATCGCCGCACAGGCCGACCTCGGTACCACCGACTACGCCCAGGACAAAGCCACACTGCGCCGGCTGCTCGAAGAGTTCCACCGCGACCGCCGGCCCCGGTGGGTCGACGCGACGATCGGTCTCGGCGTCCGGCTCGCCACCGCGACAGGAGCGGTCCCGGCACCCTACGCCGACGCGTTTTCCGCCGAGCTGCCCAAGCTGGTGCAAGCAGTCCGGCCCCGGCTGGCCCAAGCCCTGCGCTCGCTGCGGGACGTGGAGTGGTTCCAAGGTGGCGACGCCTACGACGCGCTCATCGACCTGAATCGGCTTGCCCGCGGACGCGAAGCCGACGCCGAGCTGCTCACGGCTTGGCTGATCGAAGCTTTCCTCGCGGACGTCAGGGAAAACCACCGCCGGATGTCCGGCCCCGAACGCCGAAGCCCCTGTGACTGTCCCGATTCCCGACGGAAGCCCCATTCGCACACCTGGGTGGCGCTCCTGGACAACGTCGACCACCCTGGTGGCCTCACGTTCCTGCGGGCCTTGACCGCCGCGCGAGAACGGCACCGCGGCACCGCCGACCCATTGCTGGTGGTCGCCACCAGTGGGTCGTGGCAAGGCGAGTGGGGCGACGAACTCGGCCGGACCTGGCGTCCGCCCTGGCAACCGGAAAACGGCGTGGGCCGAACCGTTCCCGCCTGCAGCCAGGCCTCTTACGAGCACTGGGCCGACCCTGCGGATGCGCGGTCCTCGGCGTACTACCCGGTGCTGCTCGAGCCGCTGGCCATCGGCGGGGTCACCGAACTCCTCGGCCGCGACGTCCCGCGCGCACGTGCTGAGTTCGCACACCGGGCGACCGGTGGTCTGCCAGGCGCGGTGAAACACGTAGCGCGGGTCTTGCCCGGCAGAGAGATCGTGCCGGGCGCGCGCGACCTCCTCGGAGACAACGGCCCGGGCCCCTGGCAATCCTGGCTGTCCGAGCTCGGCCTGTCCGCTGTGGAGATGGATGAGCTGGTGGCAGCAGCGCCCTTCGCCACAGCGCCGTGGCTGGTCCAGCCGCGAGCGGAAGGCGCCACCGTCCAGCCGCGCATCGGAACGATCCTGACCGAGCTGCGGGCCTCCCTATGGGTTCGGGCGAGTGGTCACGACGGCACCCAGGATCAGGTCACGCTGCATCCGTGGCTTGCCGGCAACCTGACCTCCGCTCTGGCCCGCCGCGACGACGACGCTCCGGGCTACCGGGCACAATTCACCGCCCTCCGGACCATCGTGGGAACCGACGACGTCCGCCGTGCCTATTGCCTGCTCGCCCTCGGCGAGTTTCCCGCCGTGGTCGATTTGTTCGAACGGGACTTCCCGGATTTACCACACCTCCAGTGGCTCGACCGGCTCACGCTGGTCGTCCACGCGCCGGACAACCAGCCCCTCACCTCCGGCTACGACGAACTGCGCGAACAACTCGTCAAGGCCGACCGCGAGCACCAGCCCGACCGGACGCCCCTGCGCAGCGAACTTGCGCGCCTGATCGCCGCGAGCTGGCTGGTCACGAACCCGTTCGCCGTGCGGGGCAGCGCCCAGAACCGCGACATCGAGCTGGCTTTGGTCAACCTCTCTCGAACTTCCGAACGCGCCGACACTGCCCACCTCTACACCTTCGCCGACCGGGCCGCACGCGGCCTCTGGCCGTGAGGAGCCACCTTGTCCCGCAGCGTTCTGGCCGGCCGTGCCCCGTCACGGAGCCGCCATACTGCCCCGCCGGTGCGCCCGCGGGGGTGGGCGCACCGGCACTGGCTGGTCCTCTCCGCCGCTGCCCTCGTCCTGCTCAGCGGTCTGGTGACCTGGCAACGGCCGTGGGAGCGATGCGGGCCGGGTCTGGACGACACGGCCGACGCCGGGTGCGTCGGCCTGAACCTGGAGTCAGGCCCGTTCCGGGACGACGACCCGCTCGCCGACCTCGAAGCCGTCATCGCGGAGCGCAACGGACAAGTCGCCGGCGACTACGAAACGATCGTGCTGCTGGAAAACATGACCTCGGATCCGGCTACCGACAGCACACCGACCAACTACGTCCGCCACGAGATCGAAGGTGCCATCACCGCGGTCTCGCCCGGCTCCGGGGCCGCCCACTTCAAGCTCCTTCTGGCCAACATCGGCGGAGACGCCGCACACTGGCGCGCGGTGGTGGACCGGATCGTCGAGCACTCGGACAGCGAGCACATCGCCGCGGTCACCGGCCTCGGCATCAGCCTCAGCAACGTCCGCGACGCCATCGCGGCCTTGTCCGAGCACAACATCGTGACGATCGGCGCCACCGTCACCGGCGACGACCTGAACTTCGACGCGGCCCACCGGCCCATCCGGAACTTCTTCCGGGTCGGGCCGACGAATACCGATGAGGCACGAGCCGCCGTGAACTACATCGCGGGCCTGCCGAACCGGCGCACGATGCTCGTCGCGGACGTCAGCGACGCGGAAATCTACGCCGCGACGCTGGCCCGGGCCTTCCAACAGCAGAACCTGGTCCCGGTGGAATTCACGAAGAAGTACCGGCTGCCCGCCAGGCTCACCGGCGCCAACCGCCACGAATACCTGCTCAGGCTGTTCAGCGGCATGCACTCCGACATCTGCGCCGCACAGCCGGACGTCGTCTACTTCGCCGGCCGCGGCGTGGACCTGCGGTCTTTCATCACGGCACTGGCGGGAGACGGCGCTTGCCGGCAACTCCCGTCGGTGACGGTGATCTCCGGCGACGACGCCGCGACCACCGTCGGTTCGCCGCTCCCGCTCGACGGCGACATCGCCGTCCAGCCCCTCTACACCGCTCTCGCCTACCGGGACCAGTGGCAGAAGTTCGTCGGCGACCCGGCATCCCTGACCTACCGGACGAACTACACCGACTTCGAGAACCGCTTCACCCGGAACAGGTTCGCCCCGGCCGACCTGCTGGACGGCGCCGCGATGATCGAGCACGACGCCGCGGCCACGGCGGTAAAAGCCGCCGAGGACAACCCGACACGAGGCTACGAGGGCATGGCCAACTTCGTGGCGAACATCGACTGCAACTCGGCGCTGCCCGGCGCCACCGGCTTCGTTGCCTTCCGACAGGAAGACGGCAACCAGGTCGACAAGGCGCTGCCGATCCTGCGGCTGCAGGCCAACGGTACGACCAGTCCGGACGCGCTGGTCTGGTCGCAGGGACACCCACTGGACACAACGCCGACGTGCCGTTCCCAGTAGTCGGCCGCGGGATTCTCGCCCTCTCGGACGGTTCCGCCGTGGGCCGAGCCCTTAGGCGGCGCGCTTGAGCTGCCGGTACTCCCGCAGCACCAGGACGATGATCACGAGGTCGAGCGCGGCGAAGAACGGCAGCGCGATCGAGTGGGTGTGCACCGCGCGGAAAATCTCGTACCCGACGAACGCGGCCAGGATGACGGCCGCGACGGGGTAGGCGCGGACGATCTTGCGGGCCAGCGCCCACACCAGGCCGAGCTTGATCAGCCCGTGGGCGAGCAGGTACGCGACGGCGAAGGTCTTGGTGTCGCCGTGGAGGAAGTTCTCCGTCGCCGACTCGAGGTGGCGCGCCAGCGTGCCCGACGGGTCGCCGAGCAGGTCGCGGGTGATCACCGCGTGGGTGAAGCCGCTGACCGTCGCCGCCGGGACGAACGCGAGGATCAGCGCCCCGACGACCTGCAGCGCGCCGTCGAGGCCCTTGAGTGCGATCGCGATCCGGAAGAACCGCTCGGTCGCCGTGGTCTGTTGGTCGGACATGCCTCCAGCTCAGCAGAAACGGCGGATCAGTGCACGTGGAGGCACTTTTCGCACCGTTCGTGCCGGGCTGTCCGGCCGGTCGGGTCCGTCCCGTAGAAGGGCAGGCACGCCGCACCGCAGACGGCGAGGAAGATCGGCCCGCACCGGAGGGGGTGCGGGCCGACCTGGTGGGCGACGGCCAGCGCTTGCCGCCGTGCGCCCGCTTCGGGGAGCCAGCCGTGCTCCGGCAGGCCGGCCCGGACTTCGGCGTCGAGCTCGTCGGCGCGGGTGATCAGGTCCGCGCCCAGCTCGGCGAGCCGCTCGCCCAGGTCGCGGAGGATGTCGGGACGTGGCGCCTCCTCCCCGACGGTTCGGGCCAGCCAAGCCAGATCGGGGACGAGCGAGGCGTGCAGGTCGCGAATGCGCTCCAGCAACCGCTGATCCCGGCCGGCGTCGGTCAACACCGCCCCAGCCACGCCGACTCGCACCCGGCACAGGTCGGGTCGAACCAGTGCCCTCCGAGCTGCGGAACATCACGGACCGCCACCGTCACTTCTTCCCCGCACAGAGCCACGAACTGTTCCTCCGGACGCGGAGGAAAGGGTCCGTCGAGCGCGTGGCGCTTTCCCTCCGCTTGCTGCCACCTCAACATGGTGTCCATTGAAACTGTCGCGGCTGGTTGACACCAACACACTGAGCGAGTGACGAACGAGGTTTCCTATGATCGAGGAATGAAACCGACTTCTTCGACGCCACGAGCCCGCGCATTGGCCGCAGGACTGCGCGAGCTGCGCGAAGCACACGGAATGGGCCTGCGGAAGCTCGCCCGGATACTCGGCTTCGCACCACAGGCCCTTTCACTGTGGGAGAAGGGATTGAGACTGCCGACCGTGGCGGACGTGGCACTCATCCTCGGCTTCTTCAAGGTGAGCGGGGAAAAGCAGACACACCTGCTCGAACTGGCGAGGACGGCCCGCGAGCGCGACTGGGTCACGCCAGGCTCACCCGAGATCACTCCCGAATTGTCCGGCCTGCTGGAATGCGAGCGATCCGCCACGAAGATCACCGCTTGGGCCTCCACTATCATTCCCGGGATCCTGCAGACCGCCGACTACGCGCGGGCCATTCTCAGCAATTCCGACCTGACTCCGACCCAGGCCGATACCCATCTCGTCACGCGACTCGATCGCCAGCGGATTCTTTCCCGACCCGAGCCGGTCCAATACCGGGCGATCATCAACGAGCGCACTCTTCACGAGCCGATCGCGAACGAGGACATCATGTCAGACCAGATGGATCACCTGCTCGAAGTCGCCGAGCGGCCCAATGTCTCGCTGCGAGTCCTGACCGCCAAAGGCTCGTACCACCCCGGCATGCTCGGCTCATTCTTCCTCTACGAATATGGGGACACCCCGCCGATCGCCCTGCTCGAACATGCTTACTCGAGCGCCTTTCTCTACGAAGCAGATCACATCCGCGCATACTTCGGGCTTGCTAAAGTGCTCTCCGGAAGAGCTTTGAGCGAAGAAGCCTCGCGCGCCCTGATCGCAGAGGCAGTGAGATAGCCGGAGGACCACATGGAAGCCACCTGGCGCAAGTCGAGCCACAGCGGCGGAAACTCCGAATGCGTCGAGGTGGCGATCGATCGGACCGTGGGCGTGCGGGACAGCAAAGCACCCGCCGCGGGTCAGCTCACCGTCTCCCGCCGGACCTGGTCAGCGGCCCTCGACCGGCTTCGCTGAGGTCTCCGCCCGCACCACGTCCTCCGCGAAGGCCACCGCCGTCTTCGCGCCTTCGTCGCCGAAGATCGGGCCGTTCGTGTACAGGCCGTCGATGATCACCATGATGCGGTCGGCCAGGCGCTGCGGGTCCGGCGCCGAAGTCTTCGCGGCCAGCTGCCGCAACTGCGTGCGGACCCGCACGAAATGGTCCACCGACACGCGGTGCGCCGGGTGGTCGCGGTCCGGGAACTCGGCGAACGTGTTGCGCAGCGGGCACCCGCGCGTGCCCGGCTCGTTGACCCGCTCGCCCACCTCGCGCACCAGCTCCACCAGGTGCCCCTCCGGGGTGGCCGCCGCGGACTTCGCGACGATGTCGTCCCAGTCGCCGCTGCAGCGCTTCAGGTACGCCACGACCAGGTCGTCCTTGCTCGCGAACTGGCCGTAGAGCAGGTTCTTGCCGCACCCGCACTCGTCGATGATCTGCTGCATCCCGACCGCGTGCACGCCATACGCGTTGAACAACCGGGTGGCTGTTTCGAGGATGCGCTCACGGGCGTCCGGCATCGGCTTGCGCGGCATACCGCCCAGCATACCGGACCGAATGGTCCACATCGCGAAACGCCGGTTGACAACGCGAGACGCGCCCCGTCATGATTCGGACCGTTCGGTCCCGGACCGATCGGTCCGACTTCGCTGGGGGTTCCCTTGACTGTCTCCACCGCACCCGCCGCGGTGCACGACCACCTCTCCCCGCGCGCCCGCGTGCTGCTGCTCGTGCTCTGCGGCGCGATGTTCCTCGACGCGCTCGACGTCTCGATGAAGGGCGTCGCGCTGCCCTCGATCGGCGCCGAGCTCGGCATGTCCACCGGCGCCCTGCAGTGGGTGGTCAGCGGGTACGTCCTCGGCTTCGGCGGCTTCCTGCTGCTCGGCGGCCGGGCCGCCGACCTGCTCGGCCGCCGCCGGATGCTGATCGGCGCGCTCGTGGTGTTCGCCGTCGCGACCGCGCTCGGCGGCTTCGCCACCAGCGGCCCGCTGCTCGTCGCGGCCCGGTTCGTCACCGGGATCAGCGCCGCGTTCAGCGCGCCCGCCGGGTTCTCGATCATCACGACGAGCTTCACCGAGGGCCAGGTGCGCAACAAGGCGCTGTCGATCTACACCGCCACCGGCGCGACCGGCTTTTCGCTCGGGCTCGTCGCGGGCGGCCTGCTCACCGAAGCCAGCTGGCGGTGGGTGTTCCACGCGCCCGTCCTCGTCGCGGTCGCGACGCTGGCCGGCGCGCTGGCCGTCGTCCCGCGCACGCCCGCCACGCCGGGCCGGGGCTTCGACGTCGCCGGCTCCGCGACGATCACCGCGGCGATGCTCCTGCTGGTGTTCACGCTGGTCGAGGCGCCGAAGGCGGGCTGGGCGTCGGTGCGGACGCTCGGGTCGCTGGTGGCCGTCGCGGTGCTGCTGGCGGTGTTCGTGGTGCTCGAACGCCGGGTGGTGAGCCCGTTGCTGCGGCTGGGGATCCTGCGGTCCTGGCCGCTGGTGCGGGCGAACGTCGCGGCGATGTCGCTGCTCGGCGGCTGGGTCGGCGCGCTGTTCATCATCACCCTGTACCTGCAGGACATCCGCGGCTGGTCGGCGTTGCAGACCGGGCTGGCGGTGTGCCCGAGCGGCGTCGTCGTGGCTGTCCTGGCGCCGCGGATCGCCGCGCCGCTGGTCGGGCGCTTCGGCTCGGGACGCGTCGCGTTGGCCGGCCTGGTGGCGTCCGTTGCGGCGTACGCGCTGCTGCAGTTCCTCGACGCTTCGTCCGGGTACGCCACGCTGATGCTGCCCGCGTTCCTGCTGGTGGGAGTCGCTTTCACGCTCACCTACGGACCCCTGACGATGGCCGCGGCGGACAGCGTCCCGGCGGCCGACCAGGGCCTGGCGGGCGGGCTGGTCAACACGGCGTTCCAGGTCGGCCCGGCGCTGACGCTGGGCGTGGTCTCGGCGGTGACCGCCACCGGCAGCCTCCGGGCGGCCCTGGTGGTCCCGCTGATCGTGGCCGCACTGGGGGTGGCCGCGATGCTCCCGGCCCTGCGCCGCGCCTGAACGCCGTGAACGCCACATCGGGAGACTCGATGTGGCGTTCACGGACCCGGGCTACACGGCGGGCGGGGCCGACCGGGTGCCCCAGCCGGTGGGGCTGTCGCTCAAGGAGAACCTGATCTTGCCCGCGCGCAGCAGGTCCGCGTGGGAAATCCAGCTGCGGTCGTCGGCCCGGTGTCCGATGAGGACGTCCTTTGTGTACTGCAGCTTCCCCGCGCTCGCGCCGGGCGCCTCGATTTCGATCTTGCGGCCGCCGTCCGGGCGGATCTCGACCTTCTCGAACATCGGCGTGCTGAGCAGGTACGTCCCGGAACCCGGCTGGGCTTCGAAGACACCCGCCATGCCGAACACCAGCCACGACGAGATGGTGCCGAGGTCGTCGTTGCCGGGCATGCCGTACGGCGTGTCCGTGAACAGCGTCCGCGCCGCGCGCAGCACGGCCGAGGTCTTCCACGGCGCACCCGTCCAGCTGTACATCCAGGGCGCGTGCAGATCGGGCTCGTTGTTCGGGTTGAAGGCGAAGTTGTTGTGGTAGTCGTACGCGCCGTGGACCCACGAGTCCTTGGCCGCCTTCGCCGGATCGGTGAGCAGGAGCGGCAGGTCGAAGAAGGTGTCAAGCCGCTTCTCGGCCTGCGCCGGGCCGCCCATCAGGCCGAACAGCTTCGTGGTGTCCTGCTGGGCGAGCCACTGGTACTGCCACGGCGTGCCCTCGTGGAACCCGGTCGACTGGGCGGGATCCGGGTCGCCGACGCCGGTGCCGTCCGCCGCGCGGGTGCGGGGGAAGCCTGTGAAGCCGTGGGATTCGACGCTCGTGTCCCACAGTTTCGCGAAGTTGCCGCAGCGCGCCCGCAGCGTGGCCGCCTGGTCGCGGTAACCCAAGCCGGACGCCATTGTGGACAGTGCGCAGTCGGCGAGCGCGTATTCGAGGGTGGCCGATCCGGCCTGGCGGGTGTCGCCGTAGGTGTAGCCGGGCAGGTCCTGGTAGCCGATCCAGCCGTTGCGCACGTAGGTCGGGTTGCCGTCGCGGCCGCGGAAGATCGACTGGTCCTTCGGGACTTCGTTGGCGTTGCGCCACAACGCGTCGAACAGCTGACGCGCGGTGTTGTCGTCGAGGATGCCGCGGCGGTAGTTGTCGACCACCCACGGCGTGACCGGGTCGCCGCTCATCACGTTCGTCTCGCCGCCGGCCAGCGCCCAGCGCGGGACCCAGCCGCCGTCCTGGGCGATCTTGAGGACGGACTTGGTCATGTCCGCCGCCTTGTCCGGGTGCAGCAGCGCGACCAGCTGGTTCTGCGAGCGGTAGGTGTCCCACAGCGAGAACATCTGGTAGTAGGTGTCGCGGCTGCGGTGGACCCGGTCGTCGAAGCCGCGGTACGAACCGTCCACATCGGACCCGACGGACGGGTGCAGCAGCGACCGGTACAGCGCGCTGTAGTAGGTGCGCTGGTCGGCGGTCGTCCCGCCGGCGACGCGCATCCGGTTCAGCTCGGCCGCCCAGGTGTCATGGGCGGCTTTTCGGGCCTTGTCGAACGACTTGGGCTGCTCGGCGCCGCGGTTGAGCCGGGCGCCGTCGATCGAGGTGTAGGAGAGGCCGACGGAGGCGCCGACCTGGTTCTTCTCGGTGCCGAAGGTGAGCCACGCGCCGGTGCGCTGGGCACCGAGCCCGGCGTCACGCCGGTTCGGCGTCAGCTTGCCGTCGGTCCAGGTGCCGAAGCCGGTGAACTTGCGGTCGAACTTGGCGCTGAAGAAGACCTTGTAGCGCTCTTTCTGCGTCTCCCAGCAGAAGTTGCCGCCCTGCAGCCAGCCTTCGACGGTGTCGTCCCCGACGACGTGGACGTCGCCGGCGTAGGTGTAGCCGTTGCTCTCGCCGACCTCGATGAGGACGTTTTCGCTCGTCCCGCCGGGGAAGGTGTACCGGTGCCGTCCCGTGCGCTGGGTGGCGGTGAGTTCGGCTTCGATGCCGTTCGCGAGCTTGACGCCGTAGTAGCCGGGCTGCCGGGTCTCGTCGGCGTGGCTGAACTTCGTGCCGTACTGGGCGGGATCGCTGCTGGTGACGGCGCCGGTGGTGGGCATGAACCGGAAGTTGCCCATGGTCTGGCAGCCGACGCCGGAGAGGTGGGTGTGGCTGAAGCCGAGCGTGGTGTCCTGCGCGTAGTCGTAGGACGCGTACTTCTTGAGCTGGGTGTCCGGACTGAGCTGCACCATCCCGAAGGGCGTGGTGGCGCCGGGGAAGGTGGTGCCGTCGCCGTTGTTGCCGATCGAGGTGTCGACGAGCGTGGTCGGGTCTTCGGCGAATCTCACGCCCGCTTCGGCCGGGGTGACCAGCGCCATCGTCGTGGCTCCCGCCAGCAGGGTGGCCAGGACGCGGGTCCGCGTTCTCGTTCGTGTCGTCGGCGACAACGTTGTCACATCCACGGTGGGATCTTTTCCGTTGTCCGGTGGACAAATCAAGCCCCGGTTCAGACCGGGTGGGTGATATGCCCACCGACGACCGTCGCGGTCACCGGGAGGGCTCGCAGGTCCGCCGGGGACAGCCGCGACGGGTCCGTCGCCGTCACCATCAGGTCCGCGACGTCCCCCACCGCCACCCCGCGGCGGCCGCCCGAGGAGGCGGCCAACGCGTCGGCGAACGGGATCGCCTGCTCCGGGTGCCACGGCGGGCGGTCGTCGTCGGTGCGGGAGATCGCCGACGCGATGCCGTCCCACGGATCCAAGGGCGCCACCGGGGCGTCCGAGCCGAACTCCAGGCGGGCGCCCGATTCCAGCAGCGACCGGTACGGGAACGCCCGCGCGGTCCGGCCGTGCCAGTGGCGGTCCGCGACGTCGCGGTCGTCCGGCTGGTGGGCCGGCTGGACCGCCGCGATCACGCCCAGCGCCGCGAACCGCGGGACGTCGGACGGCGACAGCAGCTGCGCGTGCTCGATGCGGCCCGGGCAGCCGACTTCCTCGAACGCGTCCAGCGCGATCGTGTTCGCCCGGTCGCCGATCGCGTGGACCGCGGGAATCAGCCCGTGGTCGAAAGCCCTTCGCATCAACGGGATCAGCGAAGACGGCGGCAGCTCCAGCAAGCCCGGCGAATCCACGCCGGGGTACGGGTCGTGGCAGTAGGCCGTGCGGGTGTTGAGGGAACCGTCCACGAAGAGCTTGAACGGCCCCACCGTCAGCAGCCCGCCGGAGTCCGGCAGGACGTCGCCCGTGCGGTGGCCGCGCTCGATGGTCTGGTCCAGGAGGTGCTTCGCGATGACGCACGAGATCCGGGCCGCCGGCGCTCCCCGGCGCGTCCAGTCCGCCACCGTGTCCGCGTATTCGTAGTCGACGATCTGCGTCACGCCCCGCGCGGCCGCCGCGGCCACCGCTTCGGCCACCCACCGGTCCTGGACGTCGATCGCCGCCGTCGGGAGCTGAGCCGTCGCGGCCATGCAGTCGCCCTCCAGCAGGACGCCCGTCGGGTGGTCGCGGCCGATCAGCTTCAGCGCCGCCGGGCTCAGCCACAGCGTGTGCAGGTCCGCGCTGAACAACGCGACCGCGCGCCCGGGCAGCGCCCGCTGCAGCAGGTCCTTGTGCGGCTTGTCCGGCCACAGCGCGTCGCGGAACCCGGCGCCCACGACGAGTTCCGTCTGCGGCGCGGGCGTCGCCAGCAGGTGCGCCAGCAGCAGCTCGATCGCCTCCCCGGCCGAGCGGGCCGCGTCCAGGGGGATGCGGCGCCGGAACGTCGCCCACTGCACCAGGTGGACGTGCGCGTCGACCAGGCCGGGCAGCAGCGTCCCGCCGTGCCCGTCGACCACCCGCGCGGCGAACCCCGTGGAGCCCGGTCCGGTGATCGACGTGACCCGGCCGTCGTTCACCCGGACGTCGGCGAGGTCCCCGCCGGGACCCGGCCGGACGCGGCGCAGCAGGAGATCATCCATGCGGACAACCTTGCCAGCCGGACCCGTCCGGGTGAAGCACGCTTGAGACCTGAAATATCCGGGTACTAACAGGCGTTATAAGCAATGGCAGCCGTCGCCCGCCGAAGGGTCAGGGCCGGTCCATGGGCGCCGCCTTCACAAGCCGCGCAGGGTTCGACTCCCTCGGTTGCCGCCAAAGCTTCAGCCCACCGGGATGTCCCGGCGCCGCAACGCGAACAGCCCGGCCGCGCCCGCCACCACCGCGATCGCCGCCAGCCACAGCGCCGGTGCCATCGAGAACGCTCCGCCCGGCAGGCGCGGCAGGTGCTGGAACGGCGAGATCCCCAGCACCACGTCGTTCCACCGCAACGCCGTCCCCACCAGCGACAACAACAGGAACGCCGCCAGCAGACCCCAGGCCGCCGCCGAATACCGAGGGACGAAGCCGATCAGCACCAGCGCCAGCCCGGCCAGGACCCACACCGCGGGCAGCTGGGCCAGCGCCGCCGGGACCAGCCCGAAGCCGCTTCCGTACGCCGCGCCCGTCGCCCAGCCCGTCACCGCGAGCACCAACGCCGAGCCGGCGAACGCGAACGCCAGGTGGGCCAGCGCCCAGCCGAGGCGGCCGACCGCCGTCGCCAGTACCGGTTCCGCCCGGCCCGCCGCCTCCTCCGCGCGCAGCTTCAGCGTCGCCTGCACCGCGTAGCCCGCCGCCGCCAGGCCGAACAACGTCATCGTCCCGGCCAGGTACGCGTCCATCACCGCACCGCCGCCGCCCACGCGGGAGAACACGTCCGCGACCGCCCGGTTGTCCCGCATCACCTCCGCGACGTTCTGCGCGACCCCGCCCATCAGCAACCCGACGAGCGCCAGGCACCCGGTCCAGACCAGCAGCGTCCCCCGCTGCAGCCGCCAGGCCAAGGCCAGCGGCGAGCGCAGCGACGCCTTCGCCTCGGAACGCCCGAGCCGCGCCGGAAGCAACGCCGCGCCGAGGTCCCGGCGCGCCGCCACCGCGACGGCCACGACCACCAGCACGCCGGTCGCGAGGACACCCAACCCGAGCACCCACCACTGCTCGCCCGCGAACGGCCGCAGCCGGTGCGCCCAGCCGATCGGCGACAGCCACGCGAGCCAGCCGGCCGAGCCGCTGCTGTCCCCCGCCGCGCGCAGGAGGAACGCCAGCACCAGTACCCCGATGCCGAGGCCCCGCGCGCCGCTCGCGCCCCAGGTGAGCTGGGCGGCGACCGCGCCGGCCCCGGCGAACACCCAGCCCGCCAAGGCGAATCCCGCACCGAGCGCCAGTGCCCCGCCGAGCGGCTCGCCCTGCGCGGCGACGCCGAGCGCGGTCAGCAGGCCGAACGCCAGGGACGCCCCGCAGGCGGCGAGCACCGCCGCGACCAGCCCCGCGTGCCGGCCGACGACGGTGGCGCCGGTGAGCTCACGACGTCCCGCTTCCTCCTCGGTCCGGGTGTGCCGGACCACGGTGAGCAGCGCGATCAACCCCACGACCACCGGGACGAACCCGCACTGCCACGCCAGGAGGTTCCCCACCGACGAGCCGTACAGCGGGCCGTTGCGCACCACGAAGGTGGCGCTCGAGGCGTTGAGGTCGTAGAAGTGCTGCCGCGACGCGGCATCCGGGTACGCGGCCTTGATCGACGACAGGTAGCCGATCGGCGCGAGCGCCAGACCGACGATCCAGACCGGCATGAGCAGCCGGTCGCGGCGCAGCACCAGCCGCAGCAGCGCCCAG
Organism: Amycolatopsis sp. NPDC005003; assembly: GCF_053600695.1. NCBI lineage: Bacteria > Bacillati > Actinomycetota > Actinomycetes > Pseudonocardiales > Pseudonocardiaceae > Amycolatopsis > Amycolatopsis sp. NPDC005003. The sequence continues at coordinate 166,480 of NZ_JBSGAI010000004.1, forward strand.
GCCCCGGTCATCGCGCCGCTCCGACCGGCTCGTCGTGGCGGTAGTGGCGCAGGAACAGTTCCTCGAGCGTCGGCGGGCGGCTCACCAGGCTCCGCAGCCCGGCTTCAGCGAGGTGCCGCATCACGTCGTCCAGCGCCGGCTGGTCGACGGACAGGTGGACGTGCGAGCCGTACGAGCTCAGGTCGTGCACCCCCGGCAGCGCCGCCAGGTCCGGCGGCACGTGGGCGAGCGAGGCGTCGATGGTGATCCGGCCGAGGTGCCGCAGCTCGTCCAGGGTGCCCGACTCCACCGTGCGGCCGGCCCGGACGATCGTGACGCGGTCGCACAGCGCTTCCACCTCGGAGAGGATGTGCGAGGACAGCAGGACCGTCCGGTCGCCGCGTTCCCGCTCCTCGGCGATCACCTCCCGGAAGACCTCCTCCATCAGCGGGTCGAGCCCGGACGTCGGCTCGTCGAGCACCAGCAGCTCCACATCGGACGCCAGCGCGGCGACCAGCGCGACCTTCTGCCGGTTGCCCTTCGAATAAGTCCGGCCCTTCTTGCGCGGGTCGAGGTCGAAGCGCTCGACGAGCTCCGCGCGGCGGGCGGGGTCGAGGCCGCCGCGCAGCCGGCCGAGCAGGTCGATGACCTCGCCGCCGGTCAGGTTCGGCCAGAGGGTGACGTCGCCCGGCACGTACGCGAGCCGCCCGTGCAGCTCGGTCGCGTCGGCCCAGGGGTCGCCGCCGAGCAGGGTGGCGCGGCCGCCGTCGGCGCGCATCAGCCCCAGCAGCACGCGGATCGTGGTGGTCTTGCCGGCGCCGTTGGGCCCGAGGAAGCCGTGCACCTCGCCGGTGTGGACGGTCAGGTCGAGCCCGTCGAGGGCCCGCGTCCGGCCGAACGCCTTGGTGAGGCCGTCGGCGGTGATCGCGTCGGCCATCGTCATTCCTTCCGTGGGTACGCGGCCAGCGATTCACTGGCCTTCTTGAGCGATTCGGGCGTGGCGAGCGGGTGGGTGAACAGGTAGCCGGCGGCGAGCGACATGCGCAGCATCGCCTCGTGGGTACCGGGTTCCTCGCCGAGCGCGCGGGCGACGTGGTCCTGCAGGATCATCATTCCGCCGGTCATCGCGGCCAGCGCGGCCGCGCAGGCGCGGGGGTCCGGCATGTCCAGGCCCTGCTCGCGGAACCAGCGCTCGGTGCCGTCGACGATCTCGGTGAACTGCGCGGCCGCGGCCGCGGAGCCGTCGATCATCGCGCGGCCCATGTAGCGGCGGAACAGCAGCTGGCGCGTGTCGAACGTCGGGACGAACCCCGGGTCCGCCTCCCCCTTGACGAGCGCCTCCTCCTTGAACTTCATCAGCTCGTCGAAGACGTGGGCGTCGCAGGCTTCGCGCAGGCCGTCCTTGGAGCCGAAGTGGTGGCGGATCAGACCACCGGAGACACCGGCTTCCTTGGCGATGTCGAGGATCGACGTCTTCTCCATGCCGCGCTCGGTGAAGAGCCGGATGGCGGCGTCGCGGATCCGGGCCCGGGCGGTGAGGTCTTCGGCGTTCATCAAAGGTCCTATACGTACGTGTAGTCGACTACTCAGAAATATAGTCCGCTGCACACGCATATAGCAAGGCCACACTTCACCGGGAAGTGCGGCTTCCGGTGACGGACCAACCGATTAGGCCATTTGGCTCGCAACCAATTGCGGTCTATGGGCTAACTGTCTGATTGCTGACGAAGATCCCAGCCTGTGTACTGCTCGGACGCACATCTTCACGAAGGGTCGTTTCAGTGACACAGCACAGATCGCGCTGGAGACGGCGGGCCGGGATCACCGTCCTCGCCACCGCACTCGGCGCCTCCGTCCTCGGGGTCGCCGTCCCGGTGGCCTCCGCCCAGCAGGCCCCGCCCACCAGCGGCGCGGCCGACGGCAAGACCCTCGACGAACACGACCGCGCGCTCGTCGCCGAAGCCGAAAAGGCCGGAAAGCCCGACGTCACGCTGCTGATCGCCGCGGAAAAGGGCCAGACCGGCACCGCCGTGAACGAGCTCAAGGCCCTCGGCGGCGTCGTCCAGTCCACCGACACCAAGCTCGACTACGTCAAGGTCACCATCCCGCCGGACAAGGCCGAAAAGGCCGCAAAACTCAAGTCCGTCAACGCGGTCGACGTCGACGGGCTCATCCAGCGCGACGACCCGAAGCCCGACGGCGCGACCACCCCGCTGCCGCAGCCGGCCCCGGGCAAGAACACCCCGCGCGTCAACCCGTACCTGCCGACCGGGGACACCTACGCGGCGCAGTTCGGCCAGGTCCTGCCCAACTGGGACGGCAAGGACACCACGGTCGCGGTGCTCGACTCCGGCGTCGACCTCGACTCCCCCGCGCTGGCCACCACCAGCCACGGCGAACGCAAGATCGTCGACTGGTACAACGCCAACGCCACCAACTCCGGCGACGGCACCTGGGTCAAGCAGTCCACGCAGACCTACACCGGCACCTTCACCGCGAACGGCAAGACCTGGACGGCCCCGGCGACCGGCGGCCCGTACACGTTCGGCCTCTTCGGCGAGACCGCGGGCGACCTGGGCGCCGCGGACAGCGAGACCGGCGGCGACATCAACCGCGACGGCGACCGCACCGACTCCTTCGGCGTGCTGCTCGACCCCGCCACCAAGGAGGTCCGGGTCGACCTCAACGGCAACGGCGACTTCACCGACGAAAAGCCGATGACCGACTACAACAAGAAGTACGACGTCGGCTTCTTCGGCACCGACAACCCGGCGACCGACATCGCCGAGCGGATGGCCTTCGTGGTCCAGACCGACAAGCCGGGCTTCGTCGGCATCGGCATCGCCGGTGCGGAGCACGGTTCGCACGTGGCCGGCATCGCCGCCGGCAACGACCTGTTCGGCGGCAAGATGGACGGCGCCGCCCCGGGCGCGAAGGTCCTCTCCGTCAAGGTCTGCCTCACCAGCGCCGGCTGCACCTCCTCCGGCCTGATCGACGGTGTCGTCTACGCGGCCAGCCACGGCGCCGACGTCATCAACATCTCGATCGGCGGCCTGCCGGCCCTCAACGACGGCAACAACGCCCGCGCGGAGCTCTACAACCGCACGATCGCCGAGTACAACGTCCAGATCTTCATCTCGGCCGGCAACAGCGGCGCCGGGGCGAACACCGTCGGCGACCCGTCGGTGGCCACGGACGCGATCTCGGTCGGCTCGTACATCACCAAGGAGACCTGGCTGTCGAACTACGGCTCGGTCACCAAGAACCCCGAGTCGATGCACCCGTTCTCCTCGCGCGGCCCGCGTGAAGACGGCGGCTTCAAGCCGGACATCATCGCGCCCGGCGCGGCCATCGCCACCGTCCCGCGGTGGGAGCAGCCGAGCCCGGTTCCCGGCACGTACACCCTGCCCGCCGGCTACGCGATGCTGCAGGGCACGTCGATGGCGGCGCCGCAGGCGACCGGCGCGGCGGCGCTGCTGGTGAGCGCGTACAAGGCGACGCACAACGGCCAGCGGCCGCCGGTGGCGCAGCTGCGTTCGGCGATCAAGTCGACCGCGCGGTTCGTGCCGGGCATCGGCGCGTACGCCCAGGGCGCGGGCCTGTTCAACGTCCCGGCCGCGTTCGTCGCGCTGTCGCTGAACCCGAAGCCGGACGCCGTCTCGACGTCGGTCGAGGTGCACACCGCGCTGTCGGGCCTGCTGGCCAAGCCGAACACGGGCGTGGGCATCCACGACCGCGAAGGCGTGACCGCGGGCAAGGCCTACACCCGGACGTACACGATCACCCGCACCACGGGCTCGGCGCACCCGGTGCCGTACTTCGTGCGGTGGGTCGGCAACGACGGCACGTTCTCCTCCGGTTCGACGGTGGTCCTGCCGCTGAACACGCCGGTTTCGTTCAAGGTGAACGTGAACCCGAAGGGCACCGGGGTCCACTCGGCCCTGCTCTACCTGGACAACCCGCTGACCATCGGCATCGACGTGCAGACCCTGAACACGGTCTTCGCGCCGCAGGAGTTCGTCGCCGGCAAGGGTTTCCAGGTCGAGAACTCGGGCAAGGCCGCCCGCAACCAGGCGACCAGCTACTTCGTGCGGGTGCCGCAGGGCGCCAGCGCGCTGAAGGTGGACCTGGACGCCGGCGCCGGCGCCCCGGGCAAGGGCCAGGTGCGGTTCCTGCGGTACGACCCGACCGGTGTCCCGGCCGAGGCCAGCACCGCGACGACCGCGTGCTACCTGCCCGACGCGGGTGCGGGCTGCGCCGGCGGCACGCCGACCAGCCGGACGATCGCCAACCCGCTCCCGGGCGTGTGGGAGATCGTCGTCGAGGCGCGGCGGACCTCCGATGTGGCCGAAGCGCCGTACAAGCTGACGGCCGCGGTGCTGGGCACGGCGATCTCGCCGAACCCGGACACCATCGCGTCCGCCACGCTGAACACGCCGATCTCGCGGTCCTACACCGTGCAGAACACGCTCGGCGCGTTCACCGGCAAGCTCAACGGGGCGACCCTGGGCAGCGCCAAGACGCAGCGGCCGTCGATCGCCGAGGGTGCGCAGCAGCAGTACCAGATCCCGGTGACGGCGGGCTCGCAGTCGCTGACCGTCACGATCGGCAAGACGTCCGACGTCGGCGCCGACCTGGACCTGGTGCTGTACAACTGCACCACCGGCTCCTGCGTGCAGGCGGCGGTGAGCGCGGACGGCGACTCCGAGGAGTCGGTGACCGTCGCCAACCCGGCGGCGGGCACCTGGGTCGCGCTGATCGACGGCTACGCGGTGCCGGCCGGCACCACGGAGTACGACTACCTCGACGTGTTCGTCAACCCGGCGTTCGGTTCGATCTCGGTGACCGACGCGAACGCGCTGCGGGCGTCGGGCAGCTCGTGGACCGCGCCGGCGACGGTGACGGCCACCGCCGCCCCGGCGGCGGGCCGGACCCTGCGCGGTCAGCTGACCGTGCAGACCGACACCGGTGTCACGGTCGGCACCTCGCTGGTGCAGATCACCGCGGTGAGCTAGTTCGCAAATCCGTGAAGGCCGTCCCGCCGGGGGCGGCCTTCACGGCTTTCCGGTGCCTTACACCTTGCTCGCCACCACCAGGTAGTTCTCGGCCTCGGGGTGGAACGTGCTCGTTTCCGTCCGGAGTCCGACCCGGTGCAACTCGGCTTCGAGTTCGCCGTACCGGTAGGGCCAGCACGACAGCAGTTCCGAGCGGACGAGAACCGGCCCGGCCGCATCGACTTGCGCGACCGCAATCTCGATGTGGTGCTCATCCTCCCAACGCGGTGCGATCTCCCAGCGGTAGACCACGACGGCAGCACGACCGTTCCGGCGGACGAGCCGGTCACCGATGTCCAGCCGGGACCCTCTGGCCCGCACGAGTTCCCACGTGCGGGAAGTCAGCACCAAGCGCCCGCCGGGGCGCAGGAGCCGTGACATCGACTCCAGAGCGGCAACCCTGCCCCTCGCGCCCACGGCGTGGTGCAGCGAGTTGCCGACGCAGAACACCATGTCGAAGGTGGCGTCATCGAAATGGCCGGGCAGCTCTTCCCAGTCCGCCCGCACTGTCCGGACAGCTGCCCCGAACTCCCCGGACAACTCCGCGGTCCGACGAACCATCGCTTCGCTGGCGTCAGTGGCGACAACCTGCAGACCGAGACCGGCGAGGCCGACCGCCAACTGGCCGGTTCCGCACGAACAATCGAGCACGTGAGCGTCGGACGGCAGGAGACGGAGGACGTCATCGAACGACGCAGCGAACTCGGCCGGAGCCAGCTTCCCATCGGAGATGAGCCACTCGTACACCTCAGCAAGCGCGCCATAACCCGTCACAACCACTACCTCCGTCACGCAGCCGACTCACGGTGGCACATCAGCAGGTCGGCCGCCGCTCCATTTTTCGGGGGCGGTGCCGCGAACCTCCGGCTGACTAGGCTTCCTGCGCCCGCGTGACGAAGGGTGCGGGGTCCGCCAGGACGCGGTGGATCACCCGGCCCGCGGCCCCGAGCGTGGCCGCGTCGCCGCCCAGCCGGGACGCCGTCAGCACCGGAGGCGTGCCGCGCAGGCCGCCGAGGCGCTGGGCCAGCACCTCCGACACCGGCCCGGACAGCCACGGGTACAGCTGGGTGAACACCCCGCCCAGCACAATGCGGTCGAGGTCCAGGAGGTTGACCGCCGACGTCAGCGCGATGCCGAGGGCGCGCCCGGCCGCCGCGCACGCCGCCAGCGCCGCCTCGTCGCCGCGTTCGAGAGCAGCCAGCAACGCCGGTACCGAGGCCGCGTTTCCCGCCGCCAGCAAGGCTTCCTGCCCGGCGTAGGTCTCCAAGCAGCCGCTGCCGCCGCAGCGGCAGGGCGCGCCTTCCGGGGCCACGACGACGTGCCCCAGCTCGCCGGCCAGGCCCGTCGCGCCCGAATACAGCACGCCGCCGACCACCAAGCCCGCACCGATGCCGATTTCGCCGGACACGTAAAGGAAGTCGTGTTCGCCGTCGCCGTACCAGAGCTCGCCGAGCGCCGCGAGGTTCGCTTCGTTGTCCAGCTCGACCGGGACCGGCAGCCGCAGCAGGTCGGCCGGGCGGACGTCCTGCCAGCCGAGGTTGGGGGCACTGAACAACACGCCGTCGCCGACCGGGCCGGACACCGCCAGCACCGCGCCCGCCGCCTCGAGCCCCAGTCGGTGCGCCTCGGCGAGCGCGTCGGTGGCCAGCTCCTGCAGCTCGCCCAGCACCTTCTTCGGCCGCGAGCCGCGGTTGTCGCGGTCACGGCGGGCGGCGACCCGGACCGCTCCGGTGAGGTCGAGCACACGCACGGCGAGGTAGTCGACGTTGACCTCCAGGCCCAGCGACGCCACCCGCGCCCCGCTGAGCACGAGGTCCACCCCCGGCCGGCCGCGTTCACCGGCACGCGCGGGGCCGGTCTCGGCGAGCAGGCCCGCGTCGACCAGGTCGCCGACGAGCTTCGAGATCGTGGACTTGGTGAGCCCGGTGACTTCCGCGAGCGCGGCCCGGGTGAGCGGGCCACCGCGGCCGACCGCGCCCAGCACGACCTCGAGGTTGCGGGCGCGCATCTCCTCGTGCCGCACGGCCTGCGTCATCGTGTCCTCCCGCGAAGCACTGTAACCCGGCCTCTTGACGCCCGGGACCCCCGCGGCGCATATTTAGTCTATAACGTGAACTAAATGAAGGGACAGTCATGAGCGACTACGCTCCCCAGCCGGCCGACAAGTTCACCTTCGGCCTCTGGACCGTGGGCTGGCCCGCGGCCGACCCGTTCGGGGTGGCGACGCGGCCGCCGCTGGACCCGGTGGAGAGCGTGCACCGCCTGGCCGAGCTCGGCGCCTACGGCGTGACCTTCCACGACGACGACCTGCTGGCCACCGAGCCGGACCGGGACAAGGCGATCGAGCGCTTCAAGAAAGCCCTCGCCGAGACCGGGCTGCACGTCCCGATGGCGACGACGAACCTGTTCACCCACCCGGTGTTCAAGGACGGCGGCCTGACCAGCAACGACCGCGACGTCCGCCGGTACGCGCTGCGGAAGGTGCGCCGCAACCTCGACCTGGCGGCCGAGCTGGGCGCGCAGACCTACGTCGTCTGGGGCGGCCGCGAAGGCGCCGAGTCCGACGCGGCGAAGGATGTCCGCGCGGCGCTGGACCGCTACAAGGAGGGCCTCGACCTGCTCGCCGACTACGTCGTCGAGAAGGGCTACCACCTGCGGTTCGCCCTCGAGCCCAAGCCGAACGAGCCGCGCGGCGACATCCTGCTGCCGACGATCGGGCACGCGCTGGGCTTCATCTCCCAGCTCGCGCGGCCGGAGCTGTTCGGGCTGAACCCGGAGGTCGGCCACGAGCAGATGGCGGGCCTCAACTTCGTGCACGGCATCTCCCAGGCGCTGTGGCAGGGCAAGCTGTTCCACATCGACCTCAACGGCCAGCACGGCCCGAAGTACGACCAGGACCTGATCTTCGGCCACGGCGACCTGAAGAGCGCGTTCTTCCTGGTCGACCTGCTGGAGAACGGCGGCTACGAAGGCCCGCGGCACTTCGACTACAAGCCGATGCGCACCGAAGACGCCGAAGACGTGTGGGTGTCGGCCGCGGCGAACATGCGGACCTACCTGATCCTCAAGGAGAAGTCGGCGGCGTTCCGGGCCGACCCGGAGGTCGCGGAGGCCCTCTCCGCGTCGCGGGTCCCGGACCTTTCGACGCCGACGCTGGCCGAGGGCGAGACGTTCGACGACGTCCTGAACGACGAGTTCGACCTCGACGCGGCGGCCGCACGCGGCTACCACTTCACCCGGCTCAACCAGCTCGCCCTGGAGCACCTGCTCGGCGTACGCTGACCGTTCGCTACGCCGCGGGAAGCACTCCCGCGGCGTAGCGGATCGCGCCCAGCAGGAGCGCGCGGAACGCCGGATCGGCGTACGACTCGCTCGTGTGGCCCAGCCCGGTGTAGAACGCCCGGCCCCGGCCCTGCGGGTGGCACCACGTGATCGGGTGGTCGGCGCCCATCCCGCCACCGGTGTAGCTGGACTCGTCCAGCGTCTGCAGCACCCGCACACGGCCACGCGGGTTGGTGCGGAAGTCGTACAGCTCGTCGGTCCGGGTCCACACCGGCGGCAGGTGGGCGGTCGCCGGGTGCGTGGCGTCTTCGGTCACGAACCGGGCCCGCTGGATCTCCGGGTGGCTGTCGAACCGGGCACCCAGCAGCTCTCCGTACCACGGCCAGTCGTACCCCGTGTCGGCCGCCGCGTGGACGCCGACATAGCCGCCGCCTCCCTCCACATAGGACTCGAACGCCGCCTGCCGGGCCGCGTCCAGCACCTCGCCGCTGGTCGACAGGAACACCACCACGTCGTGGTCGCGGGAGGCGGTGAACGCGTCCTCGGTCGCGGTGACGTCGAACCCGTGCGCCGCACCCAGCTCCCGGATCGCCTCGATCCCCGCCGGGATCGAGGCGTGCCGGTACCCGGCCGTCTTGGAGAACACCAGCACCCGCACGGGACGTCCCTTCACTCGGTGGCCGCCAGCAGGAGGGCCTTGACCTCGGTGGCGTGGATCTTCTCGCGCGCGAGCGCCGGGTCCGAGCACAGCAGCACGGGCCCGTCCCCGGGCGAGTCCGGCAGCCGGCCGTGGCTGCCGCGGACCGGGGCCGGATCCAGCGGCACGACCCGCATCGAATAGCGCAGGCCGAGCTTCTTGCGGACCAGCGCCGACGCCGCCTTGAGCTTCACCATCGGATCGGCCGGGTCGAAGAACAGCTCGGCCGGGTCGTAGCCGGGCTTGCGGTGGATCTCGACGGTCCTCGCGAAGTCCGGCGCGCGGTCGTCGTTCAGCCAGTAGTAGTAGGTGAACCACGCGTCCGGCTCGGCGATCGCCACCAGCTCGCCGGCCCGCTCGTGGTCGACGCCGATCCCGGCCTGGCCCGCGCGGTCGAGTACGACGTCCACTCCGGACAGTCCGGCGACGATGTCCCGCACGCGCGGGACATCCGCCGGATCGGCGACGTAGACGTGGGCGACCTGGTGGTCGGCGACCGCGAACGCCCGGGACGTCCACGGGTCCAGGTACTCCATGCCCGCCTGGACGTAGACGTTCAGCAGGCCCTCGCGGCGCAGCGCCCGGTTGACGTCGACCGGCCGGCTCGCGTTCGTGATGCCGTACTCCGACAGCGCGATGACGGTGTGCCCGCCCGCGGCCGCTTGCTCGAGCAGCGGCTTCAAAGCCGTGTCGAGCTCGCGCGCGGCCGCCGCGGCCTGGGGTGCGTCCGGGCCGAAGCGCTGCAGGTCGTAGTCGAGGTGCGGCAGGTAGACGAGCGTGGTGTCCGGCCGGTCCTCGGTCATGATCTTCCGGGCGGCGGCGATGATCCACTGCGACGACGTGATCGACGCCGTCGGGCCCCAGTAGGTGAACAGCGGGAACTCGCCGAGGTCGCCGACCAGCCGGTCGTGCAGCTGCGGCGGGTACGTGTAGCAGTCCGGCGACTTCTTGCCGTCGGCGTGGTAGATCGGGCGAGGGGTCACCGTGAGGTCGGTGGCCGCGCCCATCGCGTACCACCAGCAGACGTTCGCGACGCGGTGACCGGGGTGCGCGCGGCGCGCGGCGTCCCAGAACTTGTCGCCCTGGACCAGCTCGTTGTGCTGGCGCCACAGGAACACCTCGCCGAGTTCGCGGAAGTACCAGCCGTTGCCGACGATCCCGTGCCGCGCCGGGGTGAGGCCGGTGAGGAACGTCGACTGCACCGGGCAGGTGACCGCCGGGAACACGGTGTCGAGCTGCGCGGTGAAGCCGGGCTCGGCCATCGCGCGCAGGTTCGGCATGTGCGGGAGCAGCCGCGGCGTGAGCCCGACGACGTCGAGGACCAGCAAACTCATCCACGCACCTCTTCCAGGCCCAGGGTGGTCAGTTCCCGCCGGGTCCAGGCCAGCTCGGCCGCGATGCCCGCGACCAGCCCGGCGTCGTCGGCGGGTGCGTCCGGGAGCACCTGCCAGGTGTAGGTCTCGACTTCGACGTGGTCGGTGCGCGCGGCCGCGCCGCCGAACAGCTCGTGCAGAGCGGCCGCCAGTACCGGCCGGGTCGACGTCAGCGGTAACGCCGGGTCGGCGTGCAGCGGCACGTGGAAGTGCACCCGCCACGGGGATCGTCCGGGGAGGCCGCCGGCCAGCGCCAGGTCGAGGTCGTCGGCGCCGGGTGGCGGCCCTTCGTTGCTCTGGTGCAGGAATCGTGGCTCCACAAAGGACGCCAACGCGGCCCGCGTCACGGGATCCGCGGGATCGGTGGCCTCCAGCGCGGCCGACGCCTGAAGTTTGACGACCTCCAGCCCGGCGGCCTCGAGCCGGCCCAGCGCCGCGGCCGGCTCCTCGAAGCCGACCGCGAGGTGACAGGTGTCCAGGCAGATGCCGAGCCACTGTTTGTCCACTTCGGACAGCAGGGCCGCGGCCTGCGTGGTCGTCTCGATGACGCAGCCGGGCTCCGGCTCGAACGCCACCCGCACCGGCCGGTCCTGCGCCGCCAACCCCTTGGCGAGGACGTCGAGCTGCCCGTCGTCGCCCCGCCAGTCCGTGCGCCAGCCGAGCGGCAGGGTCGACACGCTGCCGCGCACGGCGTCGTCCGGCATCAGCTCGGCGAGCAGCCGCGCGAGGTCCAGGGTGTACCGGGTGCGCTCGGGCGTCGCCCAGTCCGGCCGGTACACCCGGTGCTTGACGACCGGGTCGTGGAAGCCCTGGTACGGGAATCCGTTGAAGGTGACGACCTCCAGGCCGCGCGCCGCCAGTTCGCGGCGCAGCCGGGCCACCGCGGCCGGGTCGCCGGCCAGCTCGGCGGCCACCGGCCGGGCCAGCCACAGGCCGAGCCCGAGCCGGTCCACGCCCAGGCGCTCGCGGACCGGTTCGCCGAAGCGGGCCAGCTGGGCGAGCACGCCGTCGAGGTCTTCGGCCTGGTGGACGTTGGTGCAGTAAGCGAGGTGGACAAGGGTGCCGTCACGGTGCCGGAACCTCACTTGCGCGCCCCCCGCAGGATCGAGTTGCCCGCGAACTCGGCTTCCGGCGCCTCGCCGGCCGGCGAGAGCCGCCCGCTCTGCCCGTAGAACTCGACGGGGTTGCGCCACAGCACCCGGTCGACGTCGTCCTCGGTGAACCCGGCGGCCAGCATCGCGTCGCCGGTCTTACGGGTCTTCAGCGGGTCGCTCTTGCCCCAGTCGGCGGCCGAGTTCACCAGCACCCGCTCGGTGCCGTACTCCTTCAGGATCGCGACCATCCGGTCTTCGTCCATCTTCGTGTCCGGGTAGATCGAGAAGCCCAGCCAGCAGCCGGACTCCTTGGCCATGGCCACGGTCAGCTCGTTCAGGTGGTCGAGCACCACCCGCTCCGGCGGGATGCCCGACTCGCGGACGACGGCGATGCTCCGCTCGGTCCCGGCCGCCTTGTCGCGGTGCGGGGTGTGCACCAGCGCCGGCAGGTCGTGGGCGATCGCCAGGGCGAGCTGCGCGGCGAACGCCTTGTCCTCCTCGGCGGTCATCGAGTCGTAGCCGATCTCGCCGACGGCGACCACGCCGTCCTTCTCCAGGTACCGCGGCAGCAGCTCGAGCACCGGGACGCAGCGCGGGTCGTTGGCTTCCTTCGGGTTGAGCGCGATCGTGCAGTGGTGGGCGATGCCGAACTGGCTCGCGCGGAACGGTTCCCAGCCGACCAGTGCGTCGAAGTAGTCGGTGAAGCTGCCCACGTTGGTGCGCGGCTGGCCGAGCCAGAACGCCGGTTCGACCAGCGCCCGGACACCGGCGGCGTGCATGGCCGCGTAGTCGTCGGTGGTCCGTGAGCTCATGTGGATGTGGGGGTCGAAGATGCGCATCAGCCGTCCTGTTCGTTCAGCAGGGTGCGGAGGTCGGCGGGGACTTCGCGGCCCGCCGCGGTGCGTTCGGCGGCGAAGTCCCGCAGCATGCGGAGCAGTTCTTCGTCGGTCCGGCGATCGAGGCCGGCCACCGCTTCCAGGGGGATGCCCATGAAGACGCACTTGAGGACGCCGTGGCGGTACGCGGGCGAGTCCAGGTGCGTGGCGGCGTACTCGCCCATCGCGGCGGCCACCAGGCGGGTGTCGTTGGTGCGGAGCGCGTCCGCGACCAGCTCGACCCCGGCGTCTCCTATGTCCACAGCGGACAGTCCATGAAGGACGGCTCGCTTCTCGGCCGCGTCGCCGTAGCGGTAGAGCTCGGGCATTTCCGCCGCGGCGCCGGGGGCCGCCTTGAGCAGCTCCACGCGGGCGGTGTCGGCCGCCGTCCGGCCGACCCGGCGGCCGACGGCGGGGAACACCGTGCGCAACACCGTCGCGTCGGCGGCCACCTTCCTCAAGGCTTCGTCGAGCCAGGCGTTCACGGCGTCACCGCCTTCCGCAGGAACTCCAGGGACTCGCGGGCGATCCGCGGGGCCGCGTGGCTGTCGCGTGGCAGTTCGACGGCGACCAGCCCGGGGTAGGGCTCGAGCGCGGCCAGCACCGGCGGGAAGTCGATCTCGCCCTGCCCGAACTCCAGGTGCTCGTGCGTGCCGCGGCGCATGTCGTCGATCTGGACGTTCACCAGCCGCGGCAGGGCCCGGCGCACGCAGTCGGGCACGGAGGCGGACTCGTTGCAGCGGCAGTGCCCGATGTCCAGCGTCAACCCGAACCGCTCCGGGTGACCGAGTCGTTCCGACAGGGCGAAGTACCCGTCGAGGTCCTCGACGAGCATCCCGGGCTCGGGTTCGAAGCCCAGCCGGACGTCGTGCTCGTCGGCGGCCTTGAGCACCTCCGCGCAGCCGTCGGCCAGGTGTGCCCAAGCCTCCTCGACGGGCAGCCCGGCGGGCTTGTTCCCGCTCCAGAAGGACACCGCCTCCGCTTCGAGGTCGGCGGCGATCCCGACCGCCCGCGTCAGGAACTCGACGCGGCGCGCGCGGTCGGGGTCGAGGAACGTCGGCGAATGCTTGCGCCACGGGTCCAGCAGGAACCGGGCGCCGGTCTCGATCACCACGGCGAGGCCGAGGGCGTCCAGGTCGGCGGCCAGCGAAGCGACCCGGCGGGCGAGGTCCGGCCCGAACGGGTCGAGGTGCTGGTGGTCGAGCGTCAGCGCGACGCCGTCGTACCCGAGGTCGGCGAGCACGCGCAGGGCGTCGCCGAGGCGGTGGTTGGCGAAGCCGTTGGTGCCGTACCCGAACCTCATGTCGGCGACACCTTCCGGCCGAGCGCCCGCGCGAGCGGGAACGCGGCGGCCACGGCCAGCGCCGAGCGCCACGCGCCGGCACGCGCGATCAGCCCGGCCTGCAGCGGGATCATGCCGTGGATGCCGGCCCCGACCGCCCGCCGGATCTTCGGCGCGGCCGGGTCGCGGACGGCGGCGTACTGCGCCCCGCCGGTGGTCACGGCGTACGTCCCGAGCAGCGCCGAGGACAGCGGCCCGCCCCGGCCGGCCGCGACGCCCACGCCGGCCGTCGCGACGAGGGTGGCCGCCGGCAGCGCGGGGCCGGCACCGTCCACTTCGGACCTCGACAGCGTTGTCACGGCGTACGTGTGCGCCCCGACCGTCAGCGCGGCGGGCAGCGCGGCTCTCCGCCCGCCCGCGCCGAGCAGGACGTCGAGGGTGCGGGCCGCCGCCATCGCGGCCGGGCCGAGCACGGTCTTCTTGAGCACGAAGTCATACGCCCACACGGTCGCGGCCAGCGGCACGGCGACGCGCAGGGCTCGCCGTCCGCCGGCGGCCGCGGCGACGGCCAGCCCGCCCGCGGTCAGCCCGGTGGCGACACCGAGCGCCGTCTCCGGCGAGACCCGGCCCGACGGGATCGGCCGTTCGGGGCGTTCGACCGCGTCGAGGTCGCGGTCGGCGTAGTCGTTGAGCGCCATGCCCGCCCAGTAGAGGCAGACCGAGGCGCCGGTCAGGGCGAGCGTCCGGCGTCCGAACGGCCAGCCCGACGCGGCGGCCCCGGCGACGGCGTCCCCCGGCACGGTCAGCGCGGCGGGCGCGCGGACGAGTTCGGCGAGCGCCTTCACCGGTGCGCCCACTCGCGCAGCGCGGTGTACTGCGACGCGAGGTCGGGCGGGCCGTCGCCGACCGGGTCCTTGAAGAAGAAGCCCAATTCGGTGACCGGTCCGGCCACGCCGTCGCGGCAGGCCTTGCCGGTCAGCCGGGCGAGGTCGAGCACCAGCGGCGCGGCGAGTGCGGAGTCGCAGCCCTGCCAGGTGAGCTGCAGCGTCATGCGCGTGCCGAGGAAGCCTTCGAACAGCACGTGGTCCCAGGCGGTCTTCCAGTCGCCGAGCGACGGCACGTGGTCGATGTGCACCTCGCCGTCGACCGGGTGGCCCAGGTTCTGGTCCAGCACCCGCTGCTTCGAGGCGTTCTTGCTCGCCGCGGCCGCGGGGTCGGCCAGCGTGGCGCCGTCGCCGCCGCCGAGCAGGTTCGTGCCCGACCAGGCCAGCACGTTCAGCCCGCGCTGGGCGAACATCGGCGCGAGCACGGACCGCAGCAGCGTCTCGCCGGTCTTGCCGTCCCGCCCCGCGTACGGCTGCCCGGTGGCACGGGCCAGTTCGTCGAGCGCGGGCAGCCGCGCCCCGGTGGACGGCGTGAAGTCGACAAATCCACAACCGGCCCGGAAGGCGGCGTAGGCGTACACCGAGCTGGCGGGCAGGACGTCTTCGTTCGCTTCGAGGGCAGCCAGGGAAGCGTGCGCGGGGTGCGGCGGGCACGGCGGTTCGGTGGAGGCGACGTTGAGGACGACGACGTGGTCCAGCCCCCGCCGGAACGCGGCCAGGTCGGCGATCACCTGGTCGATCGCCGCGCGGCCGCCCCCGGACGGCGCCGGCCGCAGCCGGGCCTCGGCGACGTCCAGCTCGGCCGCGACCGCACCGGGCAGCGACGCCGGCAGCACCCCGGCGGCCGCGAGCTGTTCGGCCCGCTTGACCAGCGGCGTGTCGACGACGTCGTGGCCGCCGAAGACCAGGTCCCCCAAGCCGGGCAGCGCAGCCCCGGCGAAGTCCGGCAGGTCGGTGACGCAGCCGGTGCGCGCGGCGAGCCCCGCCCGCAAGGCGGCGGCCCCGGCGACGGCGGTGGTGGCCACCGAGCCGCGCGCGCCGATCAGCCACACCCCGGTTTTCCCCATGGCTCCTCCAGTTCCCCGGTCCAACCCGCGCCGGCCCTGACGCGGGTCCACACAGCGAGAGATCACGCGCCGGCCCGGCGCGGCGGTACTGGGTTCTGTTGCCTGGCAGGAACTTCACGGCCGACGGTGCCGGCCCCCCGGTTTCACGATACCGGCAGAAACTCCCAAACCGGGACGCTTGGTCCGGACAATCTGGCAGACAGGGCGCCGCTGTCCGGCTGATCGCGGGACGCCGGATCGGTTCTCGCACAGCGGTAACCCGCCAGGCCGAAGCGGACCCCGGAAGACGAGCTCCAGCCCGTCAGGCGGAAGCCGTCCCGCGGAAACTGAGCGCACCGAGCGCCCCCACCAGCGGGGCCAGCTCCGGCCGCGTCTCCGCCTCCGCCAGCGCCTCGGCCAACGCCGTGTCGTGCGTCGGGCGGGCCGCCGTCAGCAACGCCTGGCCCGCCGGCGTCACCTCCGTGTAGATCCCGCGGCGGTCGTCCGCGCACAGGTACCGGGCGAGCAGCCCCCGGCCCTCCAGCCGCGCGACCAGGCGCGTCGTCGCGGACTGGCTGAGGACCACCGCGTTCGCGAGCTGGTTCATCCGCAGGTGGAAGCCGTCCTGGCGGGCCAGCACGTCCAGCACCGTGTACTCGCTCACCGACAGCTCGTGGTCGCGCTCGAGCGCGCGCTGCAGCCGGTCCTCGATCCGCGCGTGGAGCGCGGCCAGCGTCCGCCAGCCCTGCGCGCGTGCTTCGACGGCGTCGTCGTCCAGTGACACGGTTCACCCCTCTTCGGCTTGCGCGGACCGCCCGCCAAGTCGCAGGCTTGTGCAATATACGGCGTCTGCAACTATCTCGGACGCTTGTAGTTGCCAACGCCCTCATTCTACTCCGGGAAGAAGGAAGTTCCATGCCCGCCGCTCTGCTCGCACTGGCGATCAGCGCCTTCGGGATCGGCACCACCGAGTTCGTGATCATGGGCCTGCTGCCCGAGGTCGCGGGCGATTTCGGCGTCTCGATCCCGTCCGCAGGCCTGCTCATCTCCGGCTACGCGCTCGGCGTCGTCGTCGGTGCCCCCGTGCTCACCGCACTGGCCTCGCGGGTGCCGCGCAAGACCGTGCTGGTCGCCCTGATGGGCCTGTTCATCGCGGGCAACGTGCTCTCCGCGCTCGCCCCGAGCTACGGCCTGCTGATGACCGGCCGGGTCGTCGCCGCGCTGAGCCACGGCGCGTTCTTCGGCGTCGGCTCGGTCGTCGCCGCGTCGCTGGTCGCCCCGGCCAAGCAGGCCGGCGCCATCGCGCTGATGTTCACCGGGCTGACCGTGGCGAACGTGCTCGGCGTGCCCGCCGGCACCGCGCTCGGCCAGGCCTTCGGCTGGCGCTCGACGTTCTGGGTGGTCAGCGCGCTCGGCGTCGCCGGGGCGATCGGCATCCTCGCGCTGGTGCCGCACCAGGAACCGGACCCGGGCGCGGGCCTGCGCGGCGAACTCGCCGTGTTCCGCCGCCCGCAAGTGTGGCTCGCGCTGGTGATGACCGCGCTCGGCTTCGCCGGGGTGTTCGCGTCGTTCACCTACATCGCCCCGATGATGACCGAGGTCGCCGGCTTCTCCGGCGGCGCCGTCACCTGGCTGCTCGTGCTCTTCGGCGCCGGCCTGTTCGCCGGCAACCTGCTCGGCGGCAAGGCCGCGGACCGCAAGCTGATGCCCAGTCTCTACGTCATCCTCGCCGCGTTGGCGATCGTGCTCGTGGCGTTCGTGTTCACCGCGCACGCGAAGGTGCCCGCGGCGATCACGATCGTGCTGTTCGGCGCGGCCGGCTTCGCCACCGTGCCGCCGCTGCAGGCCCGCGTGCTGGCCAAGGCCGAGGGCGCCCCGGCGCTCGCGTCGGCGGCGAACATCGCCGCGTTCAACCTCGGCAACGCCGGCGGCGCGTGGCTCGGCGGCCAGGCCATCGACGCCGGCCTCGGCTACACGGCGCCCAACTGGATCGGCGCCGCGCTCGCCGCGGCGGGCCTCGCCGTGGCGCTCGGCTCCGGACTGCTCGACCGCAGGACTCCGGCTAGTTTCGAAGCCGGGGAGCGGGTACTCGCCCGATGAACCACCCACCGAAAGGACCCCTCGTGACCAGCGTGCCCGTCATCGAACTCACCAACGGCGTCCGGATGCCGCAACTCGGCTACGGCGTGTTCCAGGTCCCGGACGACGAGACCGCCACCGCCGTGAAAGCCGCTCTCGACGCGGGCTACCGCAGCATCGACACCGCCGCCGTCTACGGCAACGAAAAGGGCGTCGGCCAGGCGATCGCCGAGTCCGGCATCGCCCGCGACGAGCTGTTCGTCACCACGAAGCTGTGGAACTCGGCCCAGGGCTACGACTCGACGCTCAAGGCGTTCGACGCGAGCATGGCCAAGCTCGGCCTGGAGCAGCTGGACCTCTACCTGATCCACTGGCCGACGCCCAAGCGCGACAAGTACCTCGACACCTGGAAGGCGTTCGAGAAGCTGTACGCCGACGGCCGGGTCCGCGCGATCGGCGTCTCCAACTTCCAGCCGGCGCACCTCGAGCGCCTGCTCGACGCCGCCGAAGTCGCCCCCACGGTCAACCAGGTGGAGCTGCACCCGTACCTGCAGCAGCGCGAACTCCGCGAATTCGACGCCAAGCACGGCATCGCGACCGAGGCGTGGAGCCCGCTCGCCAAGGGCGGCAGCCTGCTCGGCGACCCGGTGATCGCGGAACTCGCGGTGAAGCACAGCCGCACGCCCGCCCAGATCGTGCTCCGCTGGCACCTGCAGCTCGGCAACGTGGTGATCCCGAAGTCGGTCACGCCGTCCCGGATCGAGGAGAACTTCGACCTGTTCGGGTTCACCCTCACGGAGGAGGAGATGGAGTCGCTGACCCCGCTGGACCGCGGTGAGCGCACCGGCCCGGACCCCGACACCTTCAACGCCGCCTGACCCGGCAAAGCCCCTCGAGGGACTCACGGAGTCCCTCGAGGGGCCGTTACGACGCCGTCCTTACCGCGTGACGGCCCACAGCTCCCACGTCCAGGTGGTGGGCCGGCACTCGAAGCGCACGAACCCGCCGGTCTGCACGTACCACTGGCCGTCGGAGTAGCAGTCGTACTCGTAGGCCGCCGGGTAGCTCCACTGGTACTTCATGATCTGGCTGTCCCCCGCGCTGGCCGGCGGCGCGAACACGACCGTTGACGCCAGCGCGCCCACGACGGCGGCGGCTGCCGCGAACTTCTTCACTCGTCTGTCCCCCGTTTGGTTCTCGGAACACGTACGCGGACAAACAATCACGAACCGGGCGCGCGTGTCTCCCGAACGAGTGAATTCGACGGCTTCGGCCGGTCACTGCTTGCGGGCGACTCCGCCCAAGGTCAGGAAGTTGAGCTCGCCCAGTGGGTGCAGCCGCGGGCCGTCCGGCCACCATTCGTGCAGGTAGACCAGCCCGGGCCGAAGCAGCTCGGTGCCGTCGAAGAACCCCGCGATCTGCTCGCGGGTGCGGTACACGCTGCCCAGGCCGGTGCCCTGGAAACTGGTCTCGAGCAGCCGCGCCAGCTCCTGGCGCGGCGAGTCCTCTTCCGGGTCGAAGTTGTGCGTGAGCAGCAGGAACGACCCGGGTGCGAGCGCGTCGACGTACTCCGCGACGATCGCCTTCGCGCGGTCGTAGTCGTCGATGTGGTGCACGATCGAGGTGAGGATCAGCGCCACCGGCCGGGTGAAGTCGAGGTACTCCTTGACGACCTCGTCGGCGAGGGTCTCGGCCGGGCGCGTCAGGTCGGCGCCGGTGACGTGGGTCAGGTAGTTCTCCTCGAGCAGCGCCCGGCCGTGCACCTGCACGACCGGGTCGTTGTCGACGTACACCACCTGCGCGTCCGGGTTGTACCGCTGGGCCACCTCGTGGGTGTTTTCCGCGGTGGGCATGCCGGAACCCAGGTCGAGGAACTGGTCGATGCCGCGTTTGCCGGCGAGGAACCGCACCGCGCGCACCAGCCAGTCGCGGTGCTCCTTCGCCATCGCCCGGGCGCCGGGTGCGATGGCCAGCAGCCGCCGCATCGCTTCGCGGTCGACCTCGTAGTGGTCGTGCCCGCCGAGGAGCGCGTCGGACAACCGGGCCAGGCTCGCCTTGCTGAAATCGAGGGAGGCCGCACCGCCCTCGGTCCCGGACCGCAGGTCGCCAGGCGTCATCCGCTGTTCTCCACTCTGCGCGTGGCGGCGACACCCCTGCCCGGGTTCGCTCACCCTGTCCGGCAACGGACAGTGCTCAGATTACGACATGGGGTGCACCAAGTGAACCGGCACAAGGGCCTTGCCTGCCAGGGATAACTACCCGAAACGGGGCTCGCGCCAAGACTTTCCCCCGTCCGTGGTCCGGTACACCGTGGAGCCGCCGAACCACAAACCGCGGTCACCGCGGAGGGCCCCACTACCCGAACCGAAGCTCCCCCCACGTCCTTCCCCCGTCCGTGGTCCGGTACACCGCGGAGCCGCCGAACGCGTCCGGCTGGCCGTCGACGACCACCCCGGTCGCGCCGCCGGGGAAGTCGAGGTCGGTCAACGCGAAGCCGCGGTCGGGCAGCTCGGTCGTCGTCCAGGTGCGGCCGCCGTCGGACGTGTGGTGCAGGAAGCCCACTCCGCCGCCCACGGCCGCGACCGTCGCCGATGCCGGTGAGGCCGCGGCGAAGCCCTGGTTGATGCCGGCGAACGGCGCCACCTCTTCCCCGCTGAACCGTGCGCCGAGCTGCGGGGCGTGGCGCAGCTGCCGCTCGGTGGAGCCCGGCTGCGGCGAGCCCGGGCTGCCGCTGCACAACGCCACGACCTGCTGCTCGCGGACCCCGGCGAGCGAGGCGACCTCGCCTTCCGGGCACGGCCCGTCCGCCGCCGTGAACCGGGCGCCGTCGCGGGAAGTCCAGTACTGCTCGGTGCCGTAGTCCGCGCCGAGCGCGACCTGCAGGCCACCGCCGACGGCCAGGTCGCCGTAGGTGAGGCCGCCGGTGACCGCGAAGCCGGGCACCGGGGCCAGCACCGGCGAGCCGGCGGTCGCCGAGTACAGCCGGGTCGAGCCGCGGCCCTCGCCGTAGGTGGTCAGCACGGCGTAGACGCGCCCACCGGTTTCGGCGATCTTCGACAGGTAGTACGGCTCCTGTGCACCGGCGAGGACGACCGGCTGCCAGGTGGCGCCGCCGTCGCGGGTCGTGCGCACGTGGACGCCGTCGCTGACGTAGGCGACGCGGTTGCCGAAGAACCGCAGCGCCACGTGGTTGTGGTTGTCCGGCAAGGCGACCGGCGGCGCGCCCAGCCGCCGCCAGTGCCGTCCGGCGTCGGTGGTGCCCAGCAGCGCCGGGCACCACGACTGCCCGCACGGCGAGTACCCCAGGACGTACCCGGTGTCCGGGCCGGTCCAGCTCGTCGAGGCGGGCTGGAAGCCCGGCGGGATCAGGGCTTCCGCTGTCGCGGGCGAGGCGAACGCGGCCAGCAGGGCGAGGACGGACACCAGCAGCGCACCGCGCCGGGGAGTTCTCATGATCACCTGACGCCCTGCGCGGGACCGGGGTTGCCCACCCACGCGCGAGTTGCGCCGCCCGGCTCAGTGCCGTGCGGCCGGCCGGGTGTCGGGGAGGTCGGCCATGAACCATACGTCGCTCAAGGCGGGGGCCGACCGGTGGATCGCGGTCAGGCCGGGTTCTCCGCGACCGAGGCGACCCGGCGCAGCAGGTCGGCGCCCGCGGCCAGGTCGCCGAGCACGATGATCTTCATGGTGGCGCGTTCCCCGTCGTGGATCGTTTCCACGCGCAGGGGCCGCTCGCCCCCGTCGCGCGGCCCGTTCACCGAGGCCGCGACCATGGTCGCGATCCGGTCGGCCGCCGCCCGGTCGACGCCGGCGATCTCGACGACCCCCGACAGCTCCGCGGCCCGCTCGGCCACCGGCAGCCCGGTGAAGGCCGCCAGGTCCTCGGCCGTGATCCGGTACTGCTTGCCGATCCGGACCGCCTTCAGCCGCCCGTCCCGCACATAGTTGCGGACCGTCCGCACGTGCAGGCCGAGCTTCGCGGCGACCTGCTCGGCGGAGAAGACGTCCAGCGCCATCACCTTACGCAAAATACCCTATCGCTCCCTCAACGAGGAAGTTTGCGGAGTAGGCGGTTCGCTCACCCGGGTGACGGGTATTCCGAAGTGTTGTTCCTGCCCGCCCAGATACGTCCACATCGGACAGTCGAAGGGACGCGACGATGCCGTATCCCCCACCCCCGGAGCCGTACGGAACGCCGTACGAGCCCGCACCCACCGAAGAGATCGTGGAGCGCACCCACCCGCGCATCCGGGCCGTGCGCACGGTCAACGCCCTCATCCACCTGGTCTGCGCGGTGTTCGCACTGGTCCTGGCCGTGCACATCGTGCTGGTGCTGGGCGGGGCGAATTCGGCGAACGGCTTCGCCCACCTGATCTCCGAGTGGTCGGCGGGCGTGTCGCTCGGCCTGCGGAACCTCTTCACGCCGGATTCGGAGGGGCTGCGGACGTTCCTCAACGACGGCCTCGCCGCCGTCCTCTGGCTGATCATCGGCGCCATCCTCACCGACGTCATCACCCGGATCGGCGTGCCGGGCCCGCGGCGCGTCTGGTACCGGCGCAGCTACCGCTGACCGGCGGCGCGAAAGAAGGCCTCCCCGAACCCGGGGAGGCCTTCTTTCGTGGTCATCGGCGTTGCGGCTGTTCGGCCACCGGTTGAACGGGCTCCGGCTCGGGTTCGGGCAGGGCCTGCTCGGCGGGCTCGCCACCGCGGGGAGCGGGAACGCCCTCGGCGGCGATCGCGTCGAAGTGTTCACGGCACCAGCGGCCGTAGCGCCTTGCGTGCACAGTCATCGCGTCCACCTCCTCTCCACGGGCGATCCTCGACACCATCAGCGTCCTCCGCGGGAGCGCCGAACGCCAACAGATTTAAGCGGGACTTAACAGACACGAACGGGTGAAGTTCCTGCAGGGCAACGGTTAGGCCGCGAACTCCCGCACGACCGCCTGGCAGAAAGCCGGCAGGTCGTCCGGATTGCGGCTGGAAACCAGTCCGTTGTCCACGACAACCTCTTCGTCGACAACGGTGGCACCGGCGTTACGCAGATCCGTCCGGACGCTCGGGTACGACGTCAGCGTGCGACCACGCACGACATCCGCTTCGACGAGCGTCCACGGACCGTGGCAGATCACCCCGACCGGCTTGCCGGCGCGCACGAAGTCGCCGACGAACCGGACCGCGGCGGGGTCCGTGCGCAGGTGGTCGGGGTTCATCGTGCCGCCGGGCAGCAGCAGCGCGTCGAAGTCACCGATTTCGACGTCGGCGACCTTCCGGTCCACCGCGAACCGGTCACCCTTGTCGATGTCGCCGTTCATCGCCTGGATCTCGCCGGTCTCCAGGGAAACCAGCTCGACCGTCGCGCCCTCGTCGAGGACGGCCTGGCGCGGCTTTTCCAGCTCGACCTGTTCGACGCCGTCCGCGGCCAGGATCGCGACCCGGCGTCCTTGCAATGCGTTCGCCATGGGGCTCCTCCGTCGGAAAACTGAGTGCACCGGGGTAATTACCCCCTCGCCAGTGCGTCAAACCAAGTCCACAGTGGACAGTGCAATCAGTCCGCACATTCCACGGCGAGCACAGCGATATCGTCGTGTGCGGAGCTGCCGAGCCAGTCGCGAACGGACTGACGCAGCTGCCGCACGACCTCCCGGGCGGGCTCCCCCGCCGCAGCCGCGAGCACCGCTCGTAGCCGGTCGTCTCCGAAGAGTTCCGATTGGTCGTGCCGGTTGCGGGCTTCGGTGATGCCGTCGGTGTACAGCAGACAGACGTCCCCGCGTTCCAGCCGGACCTCGGCCTCGGCGAACCGGGCTTGCGGCGAGATGCCGACCAGCGTGCCCGGCACCGTGACCTCCTCGACCACGCCCGAGCGGCGGACGATCAGCGGCGCCGGGTGACCGCCGGAGGCCAGCGTCAGGCCGACGCCGCCGCCGGACGGCCGGGCCGTGCCCAGCACGAGGGTGGCGAACCGGCTGCTGCCGCCGGCGATGAGCAGTTCGTTGAGCAGCCGCAGCAGCGTGCGGCCGTCGCGTTCGACCATGGCGAGCGCGGTCAGTGCGTGCCGGACCCGGCCGGTCAGCGCCGCGGCCTCGGGGCCCTTGCCGCAGACGTCGCCGAGCACCAGGAAGGCGCTGCCGTCTTCGTGCGGCAGGACGTCGAAGAAGTCGCCGCCGACGGTGAGCACCCCGCCCGCCGGCTCGTACCAGGTCTCGAACCGGGCGCCGTCGAGGTCCGGCGGGTCGACCGGGCGCAGCGTCGTCTCCAGGCCGCGGGTCGCCTCTTCCTGCCGGGCGTAACGCTGGGCGTTGGCCAGCGCCGTCCCGGCCGCCACGGCGAACTCGGCCACCGCGCGGGACTGCCCGGCGCCGAACTCGGCGTCGCCGCGGCGGCCCAGCAGCAGGGCGCCGGTGACCCCGGCGCTCGCGCTCGGCCCGAGCGAGACGACCGAGACGTCGGTGTGCCCGGCGAACCGGTCGGCGACCACCGACGGCAGCGTGGCGACCTCCGGCGCGGGCACCGGCGCCTGCTGGGGCGGCCCGGTGGCCCCGAACGTCGCCGCCAGCACCGGCGCGACCTGGGCCGGCACCCGCCGGATCCGGCCGTGGCCCTGCGCGGCGGGCCGCTCGCAGCTCCACCACTCCCACCGGCCGCGGGTGGTCGGCAGCAGCACGAAGACGGTTTCGGCCAGCGCGGACGCGGCCAGCTCGGCGATCACCCGGGCAGTGCCGTGGCGCCCGCGTGCGGCGGCGAGCCGGGGGGCGGCCCCGGCCAGGAACTCGCCCACGTGCCGCTGCGGGACGTCGTCCGCGAGGACGGTCCAGGCGTGCCAGCCGCCGGGCAGGGCCCGGATCCGCGCCGGGTGACGGTGGCCGTTCAGCTCGACGTGCCCGGCCACCTGGCCGGCGGCGGTCCCGGCCAGGGCGGGCGCGGCCGCCGGCAGCTGCGGCTCGGCGTCACCGGCCAGCGCCCGCGCCGCCGGGTTCGCCCAGCGCACCGCCCCGGCGTCGTCCTGCAGGAACACCGCGTCGCGCACATCCTCGAGGGCCGCCCGCGCGAAGGCGTCGATGCCAGGCGGCCCGCCGTCACCGGGCATCGGCGGCAGGGCCGTCGAGGCCGGGGCCGGACGTGACACCATGCACGGACCTCCTGCCTCCGGACTGCTGTCGCACGGCTACCGCGTGAGCGGGCGGGCTGGCTCGAAGTGTAGGGCGAAGCATGGCACGCTGGGTCGACGACCATGGCTGGCGCATGCGTGGTGGAGAGGGTCGGCACACATGACAACGGAATCCCAGAGCGAAGCGGCCGCGCTGGAGCGGGTGCTGGTCGCGGTGCGGGATCTCGGGGACGGCAACTTCCGCAGGCGGCTCGTTCCGCACGGCGACGGCATCTCGGCGCAGCTCGCCGTCGCGTTCAACGACATCGCCGAGCGCAACCAGCGGCTGGTCAGCGAGCTGCTGCGGGTCCGCTCGGCCGTCGGGCAGGAAGGCCGGCTCAGCGAACGGCTCGAAGGCCAGGTCGGCCCCGGCGGCTGGACCACCGCCGTCGACGCGGTGAACGGCCTGGTCGAGGACCTCACCCGGCCGGCGATCGAGCTGGAACGCGTGCTCGGCGGGGTCGCCGACGGCGACCTGTCCCAGCCGATGACGCTCACCCTCGACGGGCGCCCGCTCCAAGGCGCGTACGCCACGCTGGCGAAGACGGTCAACGGCCTCATCGCGCAGCTGTCGCGGTTCGCCGCCGAAGTGACGAGGCTCTCCCGCGAAATCGCGGGTGAGGGACGTCTCGGCGGCCAGGCGGTCGTCCCGGGCGTGTCGGGCACCTGGCGCGACCTGACCGACTCGGTCAACTTCATGGCCGACAACCTCACCGAGCAGGTCCGCAACATCGCCCAGGTGACCACCGCCGTCGCGCGCGGCGACCTGACCCAGAAGATCAACGTCGACGCCCGCGGCGAGATCCTCGAGCTCAAGAACACCATCAACACGATGGTCGACCAGCTCTCCGCGTTCGCCGACGAGGTCACCCGCGTCTCGCGCGAGGTCGGTTCGGACGGCAAGCTCGGCGGCCAGGCCCAGGTGCCGGGCGTCGCCGGGACGTGGCGCGACCTCACCGACTCGGTCAACCTGATGGCCGACAACCTCACCGACCAGGTCCGCGGGATCTCCCAGGTGGCGACCGCGGTGGCCAACGGCGACCTGACGAAGAAGATCGACGTCGACGCCCGCGGCGAGATCCTGCAGCTGAAGAACACGCTGAACACGATGGTCGACCAGCTCTCGGCGTTCGCCGGCGAAGTCACCCGGGTGGCGCGCGAGGTCGGCAGCGAGGGCAAGCTGGGCGGGCAGGCGGAGGTGCCGGGCGCGGCCGGGACGTGGCGCAGCCTCACCGACTCGGTCAACCAGATGGCCGACAACCTCACCGACCAGGTCCGGAACATCTCCCACGTCACCACGGCGGTGGCGAAGGGCGACCTGACCCAGAAGATCACCGTGGACGCCCGCGGCGAGTTCTTCGAGCTCAAGACGACCATGAACACCATGGTGGACCAGCTCTCCGCGTTCGCCGACGAAGTCACCCGGGTGGCGCGCGAGGTGGGCACGGAGGGTCAGCTGGGCGGGCAGGCGCAGGTCCCCGGCGTCGCCGGCACCTGGCGCGACCTCACCGGCTCGGTGAACTTCATGGCGAACAACCTGACCACCCAGGTGCGCAACATCGCCCAGGTCGCGACGGCCGTCGCGCGCGGCGACCTGACCCAGAAGATCGCCGTCGACGCCCGCGGCGAGATCCTCGAGCTCAAGACCACGCTGAACACGATGGTGGACCAGCTGTCCGCGTTCGCCGACGAAGTCACCCGAGTGGCGCGCGAGGTCGGTACCGAAGGCAAGCTCGGCGGCCAGGCCGCCGTGCCGGGCGTCGCCGGGACCTGGAAGGACCTCACCGACAACGTCAACTCGATGGCGAACAACCTGACCGACCAGGTCCGCAACATCGCGACGGTGACGGCGGCGGTGGCGAAGGGCGACCTGACGCAGAAGATCACCGTCGACGCCCGCGGCGAGATCCTCGAGCTCAAGACCACGCTCAACACGATGGTCGACCAGCTGTCCGCCTTCGCCGACGAAGTCACCCGAGTGGCCCGCGAGGTCGGCACCGAAGGCATCCTCGGCGGTCAGGCGCGCGTCCGCGGCGTCGCGGGCACGTGGAAGGACCTCACCGACAACGTCAACGTCATGGCCGACAACCTGACCGACCAGGTGCGCAACATCGCCACGGTGGCGAGCGCGGTGGCCAACGGCGATCTGTCGAAGAAGATCCGGATCGAGGCGCAGGGCGAGGTCGCGGCGCTGGCCGAGACCCTGAACGGGATGGTCGAGACGCTGCGCGCGTTCGCCGACGAGGTCACCCGGGTGGCGCGCGAGGTCGGCACCGAAGGCATCCTCGGTGGTCAGGCGCGGGTGCCGGGCGTCGCCGGGACCTGGAAGGACCTGACCGAGAACGTCAACTTCATGGCGCACAACCTGACCAGCCAGGTGCGCAACATCTCGCAGGTCACGACGGCGGTCGCGAAGGGCGACCTGACGAAGAAGATCGACGTCGACGCCCGCGGCGAGATCCTCGAACTCAAGACCACGATGAACACAATGGTCGACCAGCTCTCGGCGTTCGCCTCCGAGGTCACGCGTGTCGCCCGCGAGGTCGGCACCGAAGGCAAGCTGGGCGGCCAGGCCGAGGTCGACGGCGTGTCGGGTACCTGGCAGCGGCTCACCGAGAGCGTGAACCAGCTGGCCGGGAACCTGACCACCCAGGTCCGCGCGATCGCCCAGGTCGCGACGGCGGTGACAGCCGGTGACCTGACCCGGCACATCACGGTCGACGCGTCCGGCGAGGTCGCGGACCTCAAGGACAACATCAACCAGATGATCGCGAACCTCAAGGAGACGACGAGGACCAACCGCGAGCAGGACTGGCTGAAGACGAACCTCGCGCAGCTCTCCGGGCGGATGCAGGGGCACCGCGACCTGGCGTCGGTCGCGGCGCTGATCCTGTCCGAGCTGGCCCCGCTGGTCCGGGCCCAGCAGGGCGCGTTCTTCCTGGCCCGCGACGACGACCGCGACGGCACGGTGCTCGAATGCATCGCCGCGTACGGGCTGGCGCAGTCGCGCGCGGGCCTGCGGTTCGCGATGGGCGAGTCGCTGATCGGCCAGGCCGCCGTCGACCAGCGCACGGTGCTGGTGCACAATGCGCCGCCGGAGTACGCGCTGATCTCGTCCGGGCTCGGCTCGGCGGCGCCGGTGAACCTGATCGTGCTGCCGGTGCTGTTCCAGGGCGAGGTGCTCGGGGTGCTGGAGCTGGCGTCGGTGAACGAGTTCAGCACGGTCCACCAGGACCTGCTGGAGCAGCTGCGGCACACCATCGGCGTCAACGTGAACACGATCCTGTCGAACTCGCGGACCGAGGCGCTGCTGACCGAGTCGCAGCGGCTGGCGCAGGAGCTGCGGGCCCGGTCGGAGCAGCTGCAGGCCCAGCAGGGCGAGCTGCGGCGGTCCAACACCGAGCTGGCCGAGAAGGCCGCGCTGCTGGCCCAGCAGAACCGCGACATCGAGGTCAAGAACAGCGAGATCGAGCAGGCGCGCCAGGAGCTGGAGGAGCGCGCCGGGCAGCTGACGGTGGCGTCGCAGTACAAGACCGAGTTCATGGCGAACATGTCGCACGAGCTGCGGACGCCGCTGAACAGCGCGTTGATCCTGGCGAAGCTGCTGTCGGAGAACCCGGAAGGGAACCTGACGGAGAAGCAGATCCAGTTCGCGAAGACGATCTACGCGGCCGGGTCGGACCTGCAGCAGCTGATCAACGACATCCTGGACCTGGCCAAGGTCGAGGCGGGCCGGCTGGACATGCAGATGTCCGACATCACGCTGCCGGAGCTGGTGGACTACGTCGAGTCGCTGTGCCGGCCGCTGACCGCGGACAAGGGCCTCGAGTTCGCCGTCCACATCGACCCGCCGGTGCCGGGCAGCGTCCACACGGACGAGCACCGGCTCCAGCAGATCCTCCGCAACCTGCTGTCGAACGCGGCGAAGTTCACCGACGAGGGCAGCGTCCGCCTGCACATCCGGGCGGCCGACCCGGCGGAAGTGGAGCAGGAGTCTTTGAAGAACGCGCCGGGCATCATCGCCTTCGCGGTCGAAGACACCGGGATCGGCATCCCGGAGGAGAAGCTGGCGGTCATCTTCGAGGCGTTCCGCCAGGCGGACGGCACGACGAGCCGCAAATACGGCGGAACGGGCCTCGGGCTCAACATCAGCCAGCAGCTGACGGAACTCCTGGGCGGCGAGCTCCGCGTGGTGAGCGAGCCGGGCGTGGGCTCGACGTTCACGCTGTACCTCCCGGTGGCGGCGGCCAACCTGGTGGACCCGGCGCTGACGGCGCTGTCGACACCCAGGCTGCCCGCGGTGCCGAGCACGGTCCTGGTGGCGGCCCCGGACGTGACGCCCAAGCGCTTCCACGGCGAGAAGGTCCTGATCGTCGACGACGACCTGCGGAACGTGTTCGCCCTGGCGGCGGTGCTGGAGCAGGCTGGCCTGGAGGTGATCTACGCGGAGACGGGCGTCGACGGCATCCGGGCACTGGAGCGCAACGAGGACACGGCCCTGGTGCTGATGGACGTGATGATGCCGGAACTCGACGGCAACGCCACGATCGCGGCAATCAGGGCCGAGGCGGCCAACGCGGACCTGCCGGTGATCGCGGTCACAGCCAAGGCCACGGCGGAGGACCGGGCGAGGACGTTGGCGAGCGGCGCGGACGAGTACATCACCAAGCCGGTGGACACGGACAAGCTGCTGGACGTGATCGCGGCCTCGCTGGAGGCGGACGCCGCTTCGACCCGCGACGCCGCCTCACCGGCTTGAGGCTGATGGAGCGGGTGACGGGAATCGAACCCGCGTAGCTAGTTTGGAAGACTAGGGCTCTACCATTGAGCTACACCCGCGTGCCCCCGGAGGTACCCGGGTGCGTCGCTAGCTTAGCGTGACCCGCTAGGCTGATCACACACCCCCCGGGGTGTACCGGGATGTGGCGCAGCTTGGTAGCGCATCCGCTTTGGGAGCGGAGGGTCGCAGGTTCAAATCCTGTCATCCCGACCCGATTCAGGGGTGGGCTCGCGCTGGCGCGCTCGCCCCTCCCCTTCATCTTCGTTGTTGTACCCGGGGGGCCGAGCCCCCCGGACCCCCCACGGTGCCTTTGCCTGCGGTTGGGAGCTCTGCCGTGGCCCCTTCTCTGCCGCGGCTTCCGTTGTTGTCTGCCGCGGCTTCCGTTGTTGTCTGCCGCGGCTTCCGTTGACGCCTTCGCGGTGCCCAGCAGTCGCTGCAGCTGGGCGATCAACGAAGCGGCGTCCGGCTGCGCGGGGGCCGGCGGCTTGGACGCCGGCGACACGTCACTCCGCAGGAAGCTCTCGACCTGGTCGGCGATCCCGGCGACGACTTCGGTGGCATCGGCGCGGGGGTCGATCGGCCGGCCGGTGGGCTGGGTGAACACCCAGCCGCCGTCATGCCACTCGGTACCGGCGAACTTCCGTTCCCCGTCCTGGGTGGCCTTGTGCCTGCGCAGTGGTTCGAGCAGCGGCCGGGGAATGCCGAGGGTGCGTCGCCCAGCCCTCGACTTGACGTCGACCTCGCGAAGCCCGCCAGGGATCGGGAGACGGCGAGCCTGGCATGGGCGAGCATCGGACTGGGCTCGGGCCGGTCAGTCCGATCCCCGAGGTGTCACGGCCCGATCGCAACGGGCAACATTGGCTACCCGCAAAGCTGCACGTACGGACGTGGCGCAGACCGCCCTCGCGCATTGAGCTGGAACGTCCGACAGCGCACGGGAGGTCCGGCATGACGAGCGGATACGCGCAGCTCGTAAGCGGAACCCAGCGCCCGGCCGAGCCGCTTCCGCGACCCAGGACGCATGGCCCGCGGCCAAGCTGGCGTGCCGACGCGGCGCCGGTGCCTGCCACCGGTCTCGTGGCGTTGCAGAAAACCGCGGGCAACGCGGCGGTGGCGCAACTGATGCGAGCCGGTCGCCCTCGGGTCGCCGTTCAACGGTGCGGTTCCATTCCGCCCGAGCGCTGTCCGTGCCACGAATCGGAGGAGATCGAGACGCGCGAGCACCCCGCAGTGCAACGCATTGCCGATGATCTCGCACCTGTGGCCGAGCACCCAACGGCACGGCAGGGCTCGCGCGGCCTGCCGGTGTTCGAGTTGCAGGTCAAGCTGAACCTCGAAGGCGCGAGCCCGGCCCTGTCCGCGGACAGCATCTTCGGCCCCAGGACCAGGCATGGCGTGGTGAACTTCCAGACCGGCCACGGGCTGGAGCCGGACGGGATCGTTGGGCCGAAGACGTGGGCCGCCGTCGATGCCGGGGTGCCCGAGGTAGCCCAGCCGCCGGACTGCGCCACCCTAATGGCCGCGCTCGGTCAGGTGGGCCGCGACGGCGCCCCGGTCGCCCAGACGGCGGCGGACACCCAGGGGCAGGCCGGCTGCGGACTCATTCCCCCGGCGCTGCTCGCCCAGGTCCTGGCGATTCTTGGCCAGCTGAAGCCCAAACCGAGCCCGGTGCCACCGGCCACAGGCAAGTGCACGAGCAAAACCGCCCCTGGGAAAGTCATCGCTTCGCACACGGCGTCCGCCACCAAGATCTCCGCGGCCGGGGACAAGATCCTCTTCACGGTGCACTTCACGTGCCTGCCGGCCATATCCTCGGCGCGAACCATCTTCACGGTTCTGGAGACGGCCGCCGGAACGGATCTGGGACTGCGTAAAGCGATAACCATGAAGGGATCGGTGCTGACTCGCGAGTGGGACGGGAAGAAGCTGTTCAACAAAGTCGGCACCTTTGTCGTGGCTGACGGGAAATACCGGCACCGGGTCGAGGAGGTCGTCTTCGCGTTCGATAGCAAGGGTAAGTCGTTGAAGGCGACGGGCCCGGAATTCATCTCACCGACGGTAACCGTCGACGTGCGTGCGCAGGCAGGGAGCGGGAAGCACAACACCACGGCCAACATCGACCTGCTCGCCGAGATCATCGCAAGTGAGATGGGAATCACCACCGCCAACGATGACGAGCGGGAAGCGATCGGGTGGGCCGTACGCAACCAGATGCTGCGGCTCGGCACCAACAAGGTCGCCGACGCGCGCGACTTCTTTCACGACGCTACCGGGCATTCGCCTTCGGCCGCCCACAAGACCATGGCCACCACCATCCTGTCGGCCAAGACAATGGCCACAGACACAACCGGCGGATCCATCAAGTGGTTCTCGCCGCAAAGCATGCCCCCGAAGGCGAGTACCTGTGAGAAAAGCGACTGCACCGGCGGCAAGCATCCGGTCGTGAACTCATTCACCGGCAAGAAGGAAGAAGTTTTCTTCCCCGGCTTCACCAAGACGATGACCCACCAGCCGGTGGCCGGCACCCGGGAATGGTTCGTCAAACTGTATGCCCTGTAAACGCGGCCGCCGCCAGCCCCTGCTCTGCCGCGGCTTCCGTCGTAGCCCCGGCCCCCCGCGTACGCCGCAGTCCGGCCTCGAGCAGCACCGTGAAGGGCTGAGTGAAGTCGACTCGCTCGGCGCTGCCGTCTTCGGCGACCGACCGGGGCCCGGTGCGGATCGCGCCTGTCGGCTACCGGTGCGTGGTCCCGTTCGCGCCGATCCGCCCCTTCGCCTCAGTGGTCAGATGGCAGCCCGTTTCAATCGAGATGACCGTCGTCGTGCCCGACGACAGTGTCAGCGTAGCTCCGTACTGGTCCCTCAGCTCGAACTCGAACGTGGGCGGGTTGTTCGTCTGTACCCCTGGCTTGGTGAACCCGTGGCCCGCGCCCACTTCCGTTGCAATGCGCTTCGCCTCGCCCCATTGCTCGCTGGAGACACCCTTGGGTGCGGTGATGAAGCTGAGGAACGTGCGCACGGCGTCGCGGCTGTCGACGCCTGGGAATTCATTGGTGCAGCCTGACTGGCGGCCGTCATGCTTGTCGACCCAGCCGGCGATGCCGAGGTCGTCGGTCAACTTCGTCTGCAGTGTCTTGCGGGCTTCTTCGTAGCGACTGACAGCCTCGTCGATCGTCGGCCGCCGCAGGAGTTCGGCATACTGCTGTTGGCTGGGCACTGTTGTCTCCGATGACGGCGTTCCGAGGTATTGACCGCCGCCATCGCAGGCCGCGAGCAACAGCGTGCCCGCCAGCATCGCGGCGGCCGACAGGGTTTTGGTCAGCATGGAGGCCATCTTTCCTACCGTGCGGGTACGGCAAGCTGTGGCATGCCTGCCACGATGGCCGCGATGTTGTGCTTGCTGGTGGTGTCGGTGCCGTCCGGCAGCGTGCGGGTGTACTCGCTATGTCCGTATGACGCGGCCAGAGGGCTGCCGTCCGAGCCGGTGGCGGCGCCGGCTGACAGTTGAGTCATGCCGTCCATGGCGTAGGGGGCCGTGCCATAGCGCCAGGTTTCAGGCACCCATTGCGCGACGGGGTCGCCGGCTGCCGTGATGTTGTACGTGTGCCCGGTGGGCACCTTCAGGTCGTGGGCGGTGTTGTCGATGCCGAAGTGATCCGCCACCCCCGGAGAGCCGAACACCACCGCATCGTCCACGCCCGTGCCGCCGTGGGTCAGGCTCATGCCGGTCACGATGGAGCCCTGGGAATGGCCGAGGGCGGTGAAGTGCGGGTCGGTCGGCCGGGACGCGTTGATACCCTGGTCGAACTGCGCCAGCTTGGCACCGCCGATGTCGGCGTTCTCGCCGGTGATGAGCCCCGTCAGCGAGCCCTTGTCGTCGAATGATGATGGCTCGTAGCCGATCCACGTCACGGTGGCGACGCTACCGCCGCCTTGGGTGGCAAGCATCCGCTCCGCGCTGCGTTGGACGCCGTCCATGTCGTCGACGTAGCCGTGCATGTTGCCGTCCACGGTGCTGTTCATGCCGGGGGTGAAGACGGCGACGTGCTGCGCAGTATCGACATCACCGTTCGCGATGGCGGCCTTGGGGTGGTCGCCGGTCATGTCCACGGACATCAGCCGGCGGTTGGAGTTCAAGCTGCCGTCCGGGTTGTGCATCATGCCGGAGATCGCGTCAAGCGCTTTGAGTCGTTCTTCGACGCGGGCGATCTCGTCGGCATCGCCCCCGTCGCGTCGCAGCTGGTCGAGTTCGGCGGCGAAGCTGCGCTTCTCCTGCTCGACGAGGGCCAGATTGGCTTTGCTGCGGTCGGCGGCCTTGATGCCGTCCCGGTTGCCGACCCAGTCGGGATGTCGGGCGATCAGCTGCTGCCGCTCCTTGTCCGACAGTGCCGCCCACCAGGCTGCGTTCATTGCCGGGTCCGCGTCGACCGCCGGTGGAGGCATGATCGAGGAGATCGCGATCGCCTCGCCGGAGTTGCCGGCCGCGGCCAGGCTGGTGTGCTCGTTGTCGTTGGCTGCGGCGTCGATGACCTGGCCGGCCTGGATCAGGTCGAGCACTGCGCACAGGTCTTCGTCGACATTCATTGCCTGCCGCAGGACTTCCTCGACTCGGTCCTTCAGCTCTTCAGCGATCCGGTTGCGTTCTGCGGCGACGACTTCCCGCTGTTCTCCAGGCACTTCGGGCGCGCCGTTGTCCACGATCGCACCGTCACCGGCGATGGCGAAGTGGTGGTGTGCTGCGATCGCCTCGGCTTCCTTGACGCCGTTCTGCAAGCCCGTGATGGCGTCACCGACGTCGGCCGCCCTGCGGCGCAGGGCCGCGAGATCAGCCGCGTACTCCTCGAGGCCGTCGATGATCCCATTGACCTCGGCGGCAGCGGCGGAGGCCGCCTCACCGTGCCAGCCCTCGGGCGTGTTGATGTCTCGCAGGTCGTCCGAACACGCCACCAGCTTGGTGTAGGCGGCGTTGATGTCGCCGACCGCATTCTGCAGGACGGCGGGGTTCCACCGCGTCACCTCTGACCAGCCGACCATCAGCTCGCCTTCACCGGCCCCACGGTCCGCGTGGACAGATCTGCGGCGGCTGCCGACTCTTGCGCTGCATAGTGGTCGGCCGCCTTCGCCATGTTGCCCGCGTGCGTGTCCAGGCGGGATTCGAATCCCTGCTGCCGGTACACCAAGGCGTGCTTGACCTCGGCCATCTTCAGCGCTGCCCGCGATCCCGGCATCCCCAGGTCACCACTGGGTATGGCAGCCGTGCACCCTGCGCCGCGCAGTCCATCGGCTACCCGTCCGGCGGCTTCGCCGGTGTGGCGGATCTTTGCGATCACCACCTGGTAACCCGCGCTCACATGCCCTCCCCGGTACGTAGCAGCTCTGTCACTCCAAGGCATGACGTCAGGCGGGAACAACCGTGCGAAGGCTGACGTGACCAGGCGAAACGTAAGTCGCGCGGAGCTACGCAGACGCCAGCCCGCCGGTTGTAGCGGTAGACGACTTGAAAAGGCCTCAAACACCCCGACTCCGGGGGGCTCCTGTTCGCGGAATGCGCGAACAGGAGCCGGGATGTTGCCTTCCCCGGGATGGCCGAGCCTCCGGACCCTCACGGTGCCTTCGACACGAGGTGGGCGCTCTGCCGCAGCCCAGGCCGTACGTGGCCTGCGGCCGGATCTGATCGCCGAAACCCCTGACTGAACCGCGGAAACCTCGCGGGGAGAGTCGGTGCTGCTATTCGGTGCCCGGCTCGAGTTCGCGGCCGCGGGCACCGTCCGCGACCTTGGTCGCCAACCACTGCGCCAGCGTCTCCGCCAGTGCCTCCGGCTGGTCCTCCGGTGTGTGGTGCCCCGCCTTCTCCGGGCGGCTCACCACCTCCAGCGACGCGAAGTTCGCCGCGCACCACTCGACCATCGATGGCGTCAGCATCGTGTCGAAGGCCGGCTCGAACGTCACCAGGAGCTTGGGCACCGAAGGCGAAGACGCCAGCCATCGGCCGAACGCCTCGATCCGCGCGACCACCGACACCGGTTCGCCGCCCAGCGGCAGCGAGCGGGCCCACTGCAGCACCGGGCGGTGGTCCTGGAACGCGTACTCCGGCGGCAGGAACTTCCCCACCAGGGACTCGCCCACCCCAGGTGTCTTGAGCGCGCGGAACAGCTCCGCCCCCGCCGGCGGGAACTCCTCCCAGGTCATCGGCTTCACCACCGCCTCGGTGAAGGCCAGGCCCCGGACGCGCGACGGGTGCCGGGACGCCCAGTCCGCCGCCAACGCCCCACCCCAGTCGTGGCCGATCAGGACCACGTCGGTCAGGGACAGCTCGTCGAACCACTCGTCCAGGTACGTGCGTGGTCTTCGAAGGTGTACGCGATGTCCGGCCGGGGTGAATCGCCCATGCCGATCAGGTCCGGGGCCAACAGGCGGCCCGGCAGGGACGGCATCACGTTGCGCCACAGGTGGGACGACGCCGGATTGCCGTGCAGGAGCACCACCGGCGAACCGGTGCCCGACGAACGGTGGACCAGCGTCGTCACTTGAACGCCCCCGCGAAACGGGACGCCCACTCCGCGAACGAGCGCGGTTGACGGCCCAGCACGCGCGAGACGTCCGGGCTCACCTCCTGCTCCGCCGGCATCGGCGCGCCCAGCACGCCGAGGGTCACCTCCACCACCTCCGGCGGCATGAAGCCCAGCATGGCCGCACGAGCCTCCTCGCGGCTCTGCGGCACGAACCGCACCGGCTCGCCCACCGCCTCGCCGATGGCCGCCGCCTGTTCGCGCGGGGTGATCGGGGCCGGGCCCGTCAGCACGTACGACTTGCCCGCGTGACCGTCTTCGCGCAGTGCCGCCGCCGCCATCGCGGCGATGTCCGAGGGGTCCACCACCGGCAGGGCCACGTCGGCGAACGGGGCGACGACCGAGCGCGTCGAACGCACGCTTTCCGCCCACTGCAACGCGTTCGACGCGAACGCGCCCGGCTGGAGCAAGGTCCATTCCAGACCCGAGCGGCGCACCGAATCCTCGAGCACCGCCGGGTGGCGGCCGGTCGCCACCCCTTGGGACGACAAAGCCACCACCCGGCGGACGCCCGCCTCCTCCGCGCGGCCGAGGACGTCGTCCAAGGGGACGAACGCGCCCGACACCATCAGGAACACCGCCGACACCCCGGAAAAGGACAGTGTCGCCAGATCTCCTTGCCGCACAACCACTCCCGGGGGCGCCGAAGTGATCCGGCGGGACACCGCCGTCACCTCTTCGCCCGCCTCGGCCAACATCCGCACCAGCGGTGCTCCGACGTTTCCCGTCGCTCCCACAACCATGATCATGGGAGCGACGCTACCTTCCGCGGTATAGTAGGTACCTAGAGGAAAGTATTGGCAGGAGGCCCGAAAAGTGACCGAGACCACTCCCGAGCTCGCCTGCCCGATCGCCCCGGTGGTCGACATCGTGTTCAGCCGGTGGACCACGCCGATCCTGTGGGCCCTGCACGAATACGGCCGGCAGCGGTTCGTCGAACTGCAGCGCCGGATCACCACGATCACCCCGAAGGTGCTCACCCAGCGGCTGCGGCAGCTGGAACGCGACGGCCTGATCACCAGGACCTACCACGCCGAGGTGCCGCCGCGCGTCGAGTACGAGATCAGCGAACTCGGCCGCAGCCTCGGCCCGCTGTTCGCGTCGCTCTCCGCGTGGTCGGGCCACCTCGGCGAGGTCGAAGCGGCCCGGCGGGCCTACGACGAACGCACCTACGGCGAAACGTCCAGGTAGTCGAGGTTCGCCGGGCCGTCGGCGGTCGTCGCCGTCACGCGGACCGTGTGCGAGCCCGCCGGCAGCGACAGCGACCTGGCCACCGTGCTCCACGTCGTCCAGGCGCCGGTCGGCGGGAACGACACTCCCGCGGCCACCACCGTGCCGTCCACCGCGATGTCCACCGGACGCGCCGCCGTCGTGCCGTTCGCGTAGCCGAACGTCAGCGTCGACGCCGGGCCCGTGACCTGCCATTCGACGTAGCTGCCGACGGCGTTGGCGCCGTTCGCGAAGCCGGTGCCGGAGAAGCCCGCGTGGTTCGAGTCGATCGTGCCGCCCGCCGAAACCGTGGCCGACTCGGCTTCGTAGCGGGTCGAGCCACCGGAAGCCTTCGACACGCGGTAGAGCACCGTCGCGTGCGAGGGCACCGACGCACTGATCGTGCCGGTGGTCGTCCGGGTGGCCTTGCTCCACAGGTCCTTCAGCGTGTACGAGGACGCGCTGCCGATCCCCGTCGCGGACGCGGTCGTGCTGATCGTCGCCGTCGCCGACGTCTCGTTGGACAGCGCCACCGCGCGGTCGCCGTTCGCCAGCACCTTGCTGTAGACGACCAGGCCGCCACTCGCGCTCAGCACCGTCGCCTGCTTGCCCAGCGGGTCCTGGTCGAGCGCGATGACGTCGGTGTTCTTGAGGATCGAGAAGTTGTCGTCGGACACCTTGCGCAGGTCACTGCCGATCAGCAGCGGCGCCGCCATCATCGCCCACAGGCTGAAGTGGGTGCGGTATTCGGCCGCGGTCATCCCGCCGTTGCCGACCTCCAGCATGTCCGGGTCGTTCCAGTGGCCGGGGCCGGCGTACTGGGCGAGGCCGCGGTTGGTCTGCGCCTTGCCGATCATGCTCGACCACTTGTCGGAGATGTCGCCGGTGGTGCGCCAGAGGTTCCCGACCGGCTCGGCCCAGGTCCACGGCTTGTTCTGCCCCCACTCGCAGATCGAATACGCGATGGGGCGGCCGGACTTCGCGAGGGCGTCCCGCATCGCCTTGTACCGCTGCTGCGCGTCGA
This sequence comes from Amycolatopsis sp. NPDC005003, assembly GCF_053600695.1. Classification (NCBI taxonomy): domain Bacteria; kingdom Bacillati; phylum Actinomycetota; class Actinomycetes; order Pseudonocardiales; family Pseudonocardiaceae; genus Amycolatopsis; species Amycolatopsis sp. NPDC005003. The sequence continues at coordinate 204,848 of NZ_JBSGAI010000004.1, forward strand.
CGCCCTGGTTGTTGCAGTTGTCGTACTTCAGGTAGTCCACGCCCCAGGAGGCGAACATGTTCGCGTCCTGCTGCTCGTGGTTCAGCGCGCCGGGAAAGCCGGCGGTGTTGCAGGTCTTCGTGCCGGCACTGGTGTAGATGCCGAACTTCAGGCCCTTCGCGTGCACGTAGTCGGCGAGCGCCTTGATACCGCTGGGAAACCGCGCCGGATCGGGGACGAGGTTGCCCGCCGAGTTGCGGGACGGCAGCGCCCAGCAGTCGTCGATGTTGACGTAGGTGTAACCGGCGTCCTTCAAGCCCTTGCTGACGAAGATGTCCGCGATGCCCTTGATCATCGTCTCGTTGAACTCGGCGCGGCACTGCGTCGAATTCCAGTTGTTGAAGCCCATCGGTGGCGTGCGCAGCAACCCGTTTTCGAGGGCGAGCGCTTCGGGCGGGCTCACGACGAGACCGCTTGCCGCGATCGCGAACGCGGAGACCGCGATCGCGACGCGTCGGAATGAGGACATGCGTACTCCCGGTGGTGGAGACATCAGAGGTCTGCACCAGTTAGTAAAGAGTCCTGCCTAACCGGGAGTCAAGAGATCATGTATCAGATACGAGAATCAGGTTTCCGCTGGCCGGGACACTATTCGGTCGCCTTGCGAGCCGTCGCCATCGCGCGCTCGGTCTCCCAGAACGCCCGCACCGACCGGATCAGGCCGTCGTCGCCCACGCGGTAGACGAACACCCCGTCGGTGTCGACGCGGTAGCCGCCCGCGAGGAACGTCGTGATCGTGCCGACGTTCGCCACCTCGTCGCCACCCGCGTGGGAGTCGCGGATGGTGAACTCGAAGCGCTCCACGTTGGCGATCGTCTTGTCCCAGAACGCGCTGATGCCCTCACGGCCGTGGTGGCCCTTGCCCGCCTCGTCGAAGAACGACGGGCCGACCGGGTCCTCGACCACCGCGTCCGGGGCGAACAGGGCCAGCCAGCCCTCCTTGTCGCCCGCCGTCACCGCCGTCATCGACGCGAACGCCGCGCGCCGCGCCGGCGGCTGCTCCTTACCGGTGTCCCAGCTGACCTGCACGCCCATGGGGATCACTCCTCGAACTTCGCGATGATCTCGGTCCCGAACTTGCGGATCGCCTCGAGCTTGGGCCCGACCGGCGCGTCGAACCCGACGCCGTCGAACACCCACGGCATGGTGATGACGTCGGTGACGCCGGCTTCGGCCTGCGCGCGGTAGCCGTCCAGGCCGAAGGCGTCGATGCAGACCGCCTGGTACTCGAAGGGGACATCGGCGCGGCCCTGCTCGGCCAGCAGCTCCTTGAGCCGGGCGATGGTGGAGCGCAGGTCCTCGAGCTTCATCATCGCCGACGACCAGCCGTCGGCGACCCGCGCGGCGCGCTTCAGCGCGACTTCGGTGTGGCCGCCGATGTAGAAGGGCACCCGGCTCGGCGGTGCCGGGCTCATCTGGATCTTGTCGAAGTCGTAGAACTCGCCGTGGTACTCGACCATGCCGCCGTCGAGGATGAGCCGCAGCACGTCGATGGCTTCGTCGACGCGCTTGCCGCGCCGCTCGAACGGCACGCCGCAGTACTCGAACTCCTGGGGCAGCCAGCCGACGCCGAGCCCCAGGCCGAACCGGCCGCCGGTGAGCACGGCGGCCGAGCCGACCTGGCGGGCCAGCAGCACCGGGTTGCGCGAGCCGAGCTTGAGCACCGACGTGTAGAAGTGGATCCGGCTGGTGACCGCCCCCATCGAGGCGGTGGCGACGAGCGGGTCCACCCACGGGGTCTCCCCGGTCCAGAACCGGCTGCCGTCGGGGGTGTACGGGTAGTCCGTGTCCACCGTTTCGGCGTAGAAGAGCGAGTCGGGCAGGGCAATGGAGGCGAAGCCGGCCTCTTCGGCGGCCCGGGCGAGCTCGCCCAGCTGATCGAGGGGGTTCATCGCGATCGACAGGGTGAACTTCATGGCCGAACTATAACGTGTTCTAGTTTCTTCGGCCAGGTCCCGCGGTGGGCCCGGTCACGCGCCGGGAACCCACCGCGTAGCGTCCGCGTTGTCCGAATCAGAGGTGACCACCGGTCACCGAGCCCCGAACTTCTGGGAGTGGTCCATGGGCACCGCGATCTTCCTGATCGTGCTCGTCGTCGTGATCGTCGGTGGCGGCCTCTATTTCTCGCGGCAGCGCGCCGCGGCCCGGCAGCGGGAGCTGGACGACGCCAAGGCCGACGCCCGGCGCCTCGTCGAGCGGCTCGGCGGCCAGGTCCTGAACCTGAACGGCACGGACACCGCGTCGCAGCAGGCGATGGCCGACGCGAGCGAGCGCTACAACGCGGCCGGTTCGCAGCTGGAGCAGGCCCGCACCATCGAGCAGGCCCGGCTGGTCAAGGAGACCGCCATCGAGGGCCTCTACTACGTCCGCGCCGCGCGCACCGCGATGGGCATGGACCCCGGCCCGCAGCTGCCGGAAGAGGCCGAGCGCGAGCGCGCCGGCAAGGTCACCGAGCGCCGCGAGGTCGACGTCGAGGGCCAGCACTACGCCGCTTCGCCGGAGGCCGGCCAGGACACGCCGTACTACTACCCCGGCGGCCGCGTCGCGGGCCGTCCGGTGCCGCAGGGCTGGTACAGCGAGCCGTGGTGGAAGCCCGCGCTCGTCGCCGGCGCCTGGGGGCTGGGTTCGATGTTCCTGTTCAGCGCGATGTTCTCCGGCATGAGCGGCATCGCGAGCGCCTCGGCCTGGGAGTCCGGCTACGACGCGGGCCAGCAGGACGCCCTCGAGTCCGGCGACGCGGGCGGCGACGGCGGCGACTTCGGTGGTGACGGCGGAGGCGACTGGGGCGGAGACGGCGGCGGCGACTGGGGCGGCGGCGGTTTCGACGGCGGCGGCTTCGATGGAGGCGGGTTCGACGGCGGCGGCTTCGACTTCTGACGCCCCGGCTTCAAGCGCCCCAAGGCCGCCTTGGGGCGCTCGGGGTCAGGCGGGTTGGCAGGTGGGGCACCAGTAGAGGTTGCGGCCCACCAGCTCCGAGTTCGCCACCGGCGTCCCGCACACCAGGCAGGGTTCGCCGGCGCGGCGGTAGACGTAGACCTCGCCGCCGTGGCGGTCCACCCGGGCCGCGCGGCCCATCGCCTCCGGCAGGTGCTCCGGGCGGACGGTGTCGATGCGGCCGACGCGGACGCCGTCGCGCATCAGGGTCACCAGGTCGGCCCACATGTCGTCCCAGAGCGCGCGGTCCAGCGCGCGGCCCGGGGTCAGCGGCGCGACGCCGTGGCGGAACAGCACCTCGGCGCGGTAGACGTTCCCGACACCGGCCAGCACCGCCTGGTCCATCAGCAGCGCCGCGATCGACGTCTTGGACCGCGAGATGCGCGCCCAGGCCTGCTCGGGTTTCGCGTCGCGGCGCAGCGGGTCGGGGCCGAGCCGGGCCTTGATCGCGTCGGCCTGGGCCGGGTCCAGCAGCTCGCACCGGGTGGGCCCGCGCAGGTCCGTCCAATGTGTCCGGCCGGCCAGCCGCAGCCGGACCTGACCGACCGGCTCGGGCGCGGGCAGCGGGGATTCGCCGAAGGTGCCGTAGAGCCCGAGGTGGATGTGCACGATCCCGTGCGGGCCGTAGTCGTGGAAGAGGTGCTTGCCGTACGCCTCGGCGCCGGCGAACACCTGACCGTCCAAACGGGACGCTTCGGCGGCGAACCGGCCCTGCGGGCTGCTCACCTCGACCGGCGCACCGGCGTACCGGCGCTTGTGCAGCCGCGCGAGCCGGTGGAGCGTGTGCCCCTCGGGCATCAGGCCTCCGGCAACGCCGGCGGGGTCCCGGTGCGCTCGTAGTCGATCAGCTGCCGGACGCGCCGCGCGTGCCGCTCCTCCGGTGAGACCTCGGTCGCCAGGAACGCCTCGACGATCTCGACGGCCTCCTCGGCGGTGTGCATCCGGGCGCCGACGCCGATCAGCTGGGCGTGGTTGTGCTCCCGGCACAGCTTCGCGGTCTCGACGCTCCAGGCCAGGCCGGCGCGGGCGCCGGGGACCTTGTTGGCGGCGATCTGCTCGCCGTTGCCCGAGCCGCCGACCACGATGCCGCGGCTGCCCTCGTCGGCGACCACGCGCAGCGCCGTCTCGACGCAGAAGGCCGGGTAGTCGTCTTCCGCGTCGTAGACGTGCGGACCGATGTCGGTCACCTCGTGGCCCTGCTTCTCCAGGTGAGCCACCAGGTGGTTCTTCAGCTCGAAACCGGCATGGTCGGATCCCAAATAGACACGCACGGTCAGGAGTCTGCCACCACGGCCGGTTTCGGGCATGCTCCGGGGGTGGGCATCTGGGAGCAGACCGGCAGCGACGTGCGGCTCGACTGGGGCGCCGAAGGGGTGGCGGCCCTGGGCCGCGAATGCGCGGTCCTGGTGGTCGTCGACGTGCTTTCCTTCAGCACCACCACGGATCTGGTGGTCGGCCGCGGCGGCCGCGTGCTGCCGGTCCGGTGGCGCGACGAGCGCGGTATCGCCCAGGCGCGGGCGGCCGGGGCCGTCATCGCGGGCGAGGGCGGCTTCACGCTGCGGCCGTCTTCTGTGACGGAAATCCCCCCGGGGACCCTGCTCGCGCTCCCCTCGCCCAACGGCGCCACGCTGTGTGACGCCGCCGCGGCGACCGGCGCACGCGTGCTCGTGGGCTGCCTGCGCAACGCCTCCGCCGTGGCCGCGAAGGCCACTTCGCTGGGCGGCCCGATCGGGCTGATCGCGGCGGGGGAACGCTGGGAGGTGAACATTTTCGGCGCCGGCGAAACATTAGGGCCGCTGCGGCCGTGCGTCGAGGACCAGGTGGGCGCCGGGGCGATCGCCGCCGCGCTGGCCGGCCTCGGGCTGTCCCTGTCCGCCGAAGCGGCGCTCGCCGCGCGGTCCGTCGACGTCGCCGCGGTGGCGACCTGCGTGTCGGGGCGCGAGCTGAGCGAATCCGGCCACGGCGGCGACGTCGCACTGGCCACCCAACGCGACGTGAGCGGAACCGCTCCCGTCCTGATCGAAGGAGTACTGGCATGACCGGCCGCTGGATCGACGTCGCCGACGGCGTCCACGCCCGCCGTTACGAGGAGCTGGACCTGACCGTCGGGCTGGTCGTGGGCACCGAGCGCTGCCTGGTCGTCGACACGCGCGGCGACCTCGAGCAGGGCGCCGAGCTCGCCGCGGCGATCCGGGAGCGGACGCCGCTGCCGTGGGTGGTGGTGTACACGCACGCGCACTTCGACCACGCCTGGGGCACCGAGGCGTTCCTGCCCTGCGAGGTCTGGGCGCACGAGCGCTGCGCGGCCGAGATCGCCGCGGATCCCGAGGCCCGCCGCGCCACCTGGGTGGCCCACTACCGCAAGGAGGGCAAACCGGAGATCGCCGACGCGATCGCCCGCACGACCATCACGGGCCCGGACCACACCTTCACCGACCGGGTCGAGCTCGACCTCGGGGGCCGGACGGCGGTCCTGCTGCACCCCGGCCGCGCCCACACCGACCACGACGTCGTGGTGCACGTCCCGGACGCGGCGGTCGTCTTCGGCGGGGACGTGGTCGAGCACGCCGAAGCGGGCTTCAGCGAGTTCTCGTTCAGCGACGAAACCGACCTGACCGCCTGGCCGGCGGCGTTCGACGCGATCCTCGCGCTGGCGCCCCGCGTGGTCGTCCCCGGGCACGGCGACCCGGTCGACGCGGAGTTCGTCCGCTACCACCGCGACGGCCTGCACGAGCTGATCACGCTGAAGGCGGGCGTCGGCCGCGGCGAGACGACCGAGGTGGCCGCCGTGGCGGCGTCCCGCTACCCCAGCGACGTCACCCTGGCCGCTCTCGCGACCCCGTGACGACGAAGGGGGCGGTGGCCCTCTGCGCCACCGCCCCCTTCTCGCGACCCCCTAGTCGAAGTTGAGTTCGCCCGTCCGGGTGCGCTTGAGCTCGAAGAAGTCCGGGTAGCTCGCGAGGGCCACCGCGCCGTCGAACACCTTCAGCGCGTCTTCGCCGCGCGGGATGGAGCTCAGGACCGGGCCGAAGAACGCCACGCCGTCGATGTGGATCGTCGGGGTGCCGACGTCCTGGCCGACCGGGTCCATGCCCTCGTGGTGGCTCTTCTTCAGCGCCTCGTCGTACTCGGTCGAGTGCGCGGCCTCGGCCAGCTCGGCCGGGGCGCCGATCGCCGCCAGCGCCTCCTTGATGACCGTGTCGTAGTCCTTGACACCCTGGTTGTGGTAGCGGGTGCCGAACTCGGTGTAGTACTCGCGCAGCATCTCCTCGCCCTTGAGCTGCGACAGCGCCACGGCCACGCGCACCGGGCCCCAGCCCTTGGCCAGCAGTTCCTTGTACTGCTCGGGCAGCTCGTCCCGGCCCTCGTTGAGCACCGACAGGCTCATGATCCGGAAGCGCAGGTCGAGGTTGCGGTGCTTCTCCACCTCCAGGATCCAGCGCGAGGTGATCCACGCGAACGGGCAGATCGGGTCGAAGTAGAAGTCGACCTTCGTGGGCTGCTCGGCAGCGGTCATCGGGGCACTCCTGTGTCACGTCTCGGGATGGGGCACACCCCCACACGAGGAGGCCAACACCGGGAAACGCGGGGTTGTTCCCTTATCGCCCGCCACCCCGTCCCCATGATTGGATGCGGGGAGTTGAAAACCGATACCAACGACCAGAGGTGCCTGTGCCCGCCCCCAACCTGACCCGCGACCAAGCCAAGCTGCGCGCGGATCTGCTCGAAGTCACCGGTTACGACATCGAGCTCGATCTGACCGACGGCCACGGCGGACCCGGGGAGAAGACCTTCGCGTCGACGACGACCGTCCGGTTCTCCAGCGCCCGGGCCGGCGAATCGACGTGGGTCGACATCATCGCCGACCGCGTGCACTCGGCCACCCTGAACGGCGCGGACGTCGACGTCAGCGCGTATGTCGAGGACAAGGGCATCGCGCTGGCCGGGCTGGCCGAGTCCAACGAGCTCACGGTCACCGCCGACTGCCGGTACATGAACAGCGGCGAAGGCCTGCACCGGTTCGTCGACCCGGTCGACGACGGCGTCTACCTGTACACGCAGTTCGAGACGGCCGACGCCAAGCGCATGTTCGCCTGCTTCGACCAGCCCGACCTGAAGTCGGTCTACCGGCTGACGGTGATCGCGCCGAAGGACTGGAAGGTCGTCTCCAACGCCATCGTGGCGACCACCGAGGAGACGCCGGAAGGCGCGGTCCGCACGGTGTTCAAGGAGTCCGAGCGGATCTCGACCTACCTCGTGGCGCTGGTCGCCGGCCCGTACGCCGAATGGCACGACGAGTACACCGACGACCACAAGACCATCCCGCTCGGCATCTACTGCCGCGCGTCGCTGGCCGAGCACATGGACGCCGACCGGCTGTTCACCGAGACCAAGCAGGGCTTCGGCTTCTACCACGAGAAGTTCGGCACGCCCTACCCGTTCTCCAAGTACGACCAGCTGTTCGTGCCGGAGTTCAACGCGGGCGCGATGGAGAACGCCGGCGCGGTGACGTTCCTGGAGGACTACGTCTTCCGCAGCCGCGTCACCCGCTACGCCTACGAGCGGCGCGCCGAGACGCTGCTGCACGAGATGGCGCACATGTGGTTCGGCGACCTGGTGACCATGCGCTGGTGGGACGACCTGTGGCTGAACGAGTCGTTCGCGACCTTCGCGAGCGTGCTGGCCCAGGCCGAGGCGACCGAGTACAAGAACGCGTGGACCAGCTTCGCGAACATCGAGAAGTCGTGGGCCTACCGGCAGGACCAGCTGCCCTCGACGCACCCGATCGCGGCCGACATCGTCGACCTGCACGCGGTCGAGGTCAACTTCGACGGCATCACCTACGCCAAGGGCGCGAGCGTGCTCAAGCAGCTCGTCGCCTACGTCGGGCTCGAGCACTTCCTCGAAGGCCTGAAGGTGTACTTCGGCAAGCACGCCTGGGGCAACGCGACGCTGGCCGACCTGCTGGGCGCGCTCGAGGAGGCGTCCGGCCGCGACCTGTCGTGGTGGAGCGCGCAGTGGCTGGAGACCACCGGGCTGAACTCGCTGAGCCCGCGCTACGAGATCGGCGCGGACGGGACGTTCACGTCGTTCGCCGTCGTGCAGTCGGGCGCGAAGCCGGGCGCCGGTGAGCTGCGCACGCACCGCGTCGCGGTCGGCGTCTACGACGAGGACGCGTCCGGGAAGATCGTCCGGACCCAGCGCGTCGAGCTGGACGTCGACGGCGAGCGCACCGAGGTGCCGGACCTGGTCGGCCTGCCCGCGGGCAAGCTCGTGCTGGTCAACGACGACGACCTGACCTACTGCACGATGCGCCTCGACCCGGCGTCGCTGACCACGCTGATCGACCGCGTCGCCGACATCACCGAGCCGCTGCCGCGCACGCTCTGCTGGTCGGCCGCGTGGGAGATGACCCGCGAAGCCGAGCTGAAGGCACGCGACTTCGTCACGCTGGTGCAGCGCGGAATCCACACGGAGACCGAGGTCGGCGTGGTCCAGCGGCTCCTGCTGCAGGCCCAGACGGCGCTGAACTCGTACGCGGAGCAGGAGTGGGCGGCGGCGACGGGCTGGCCGGCCTTCACCGCACGGCTCCTGGAGCTGGTCCGCGGCGCCGAGCCGGGTTCGGACCACCAGCTGGCGTTCGTGAACTCGCTGGCCGGATCGGTGCTCGACGCCGCCACGTTGCCGGTGCTGGCCGGCTGGCTGGACGGGTCGGCGCCGCTCCCGGGGCTGACGGTGGACACGGACCTGCGCTGGCGCCTGCTGCACGCGCTGGTGGCCCACGGCAAGGCGGGAGCGGAGGAGATCGACGCGGAGCTGGCTCGCGACAACACGGCGACGGGCCGCCGCCAGGCCGAGCGCGCCCGCGCGCTGCGCCCGACGGCGGAGGCCAAGGCGGACGCGTGGCAGCGAGCGGTGTACGACGACGAGCTGCCCAACGCGGTCAGCGACTCGTTGATCTCGGGCTTCTCGCACCCGGGCCAGAAGGCCCTGCTGGGCTCGTACGTGGCACGCTATTTCGAGGTGATCGACGAGGTGTGGCAGCGGCGCTCCAGCGAGCGAGCCCAGCCGATCGCCATCGGGCTGTACCCGTCGTGGGCGGTGGCGGCGGAGACGGTGACGGCATCGGACGAGTGGTTGAAGGGCGACCACCCGCACGCCCTGCGCCGGCTGGTTTCGGAGGGACGAGCGGGAATCGTCCGCGCCCTGGCGGCGCGGGACTTCGACGCGCAGGCCTGATTTCCGGGCGGGCCGTGCTCCGGCGCGGCCCGCCCTGGGCTCTGCCGTCCCGGCTCAGCCCAGCCCGGCTCAGCTCTCCCGGCTCTGCCATCCCGGCTCAGCCCCTCCCGACTCAACCCATCCGGGCACAGCCTCCCGGCTCAGCCCCTCCTGGCTCTGCCCCTCCCGGCTCAGCCCCTCCCGGCACGGCCCGCCCCGGCTCAGCCCAGCCCGGCTCAGCCCATCCCGGCTCTGCCACCCGGGCGCAGCCCGTCCCCCGGCCACACCCCCCTGCCGACCCGATACGCAGCCGCCTCAGCGGCCGCCAGGCCGTGTCAAGGCACGCTTTCCCGCCTTGACACGGCCTGGCGGCCGCTGAACAATCCGGCGTTCGGGCCGGGAGGGGAACAAACCCGGCAGGGAAACCCCACCCCCGCAGTTCGCTACCCTGGCCCCACGCGGGTGCAGCGTCGGAACGCCCGCCCGGCTGTCGTCCATGGCGCACTCACCGAGGAGCGCCATGATCACCTTCGCCGGACTGAGCCTGCCGGTCACCAGCCTCGACCGCTCGGTCCCCTTCTACCTCTCACTCGGCTTCACGATCGAGGTCCGCACGGACCGGTTCGCCCTGCTGCGGCTCGGTACCGGCACCCTCGGGTTGCTGGAGCTGGGCGCGGTCGTCGCCACTGAAGACGCGCGGGTGCGGCGGCTGCGCACCTTCGTCCAGGTCGAACTGCTCGCCGACGACGTCGACGAGCTCTACGCGGAGTTCGTCGCGCGCGGGATCCCGGTGTCCGGCCCGCCGCGCGACCGCGGGTTCGAGCGGCAGCTACAGCTGCGGGACCCGGACGGGTTCACCGTCGAGTTCGCCGATCACAGCCCTCGCTGAACGCGAAAGAGCCCCGCACCTCGTGGTGCGGGGCTCTTCTCCTGCCGAGATCAGCGAGGCGCCGGACCAGCCTGGTCCGACAGCATCCGCAGCGCGTTCACCAGCCCGTTGACCAGCCCCCGCACCAGGTCGCCCTCCTTGAACGAGGCCACCATGCTCGCCACCGCCAGCTTGGCGCCGCGGTCCGGGAGGCGCAGGTGGGCCGTCTTGCCCGTGACGATCTCGATCAGGCGCTCGCCCGGCGAGACCGCGATCAGCACCGAGTTCGCCGGGTCCGCCGTCGTCGCGTGCAGCTTCTCCGCCGCCGCGCGGCTGTCCGAGCCCAGCTCGCCGAGGTACAGGCTGAAGTCCAAGCCAGTCTCCCGCGAAGCGAACGTCAGCGCCTCGTCGAGGCGGGCCAGCTGGCGCGTGTTGAACGGTCCGGACGGCGCCTCCGGCTCGTACATCTTGGCCGCGGACACCCGTCCGGTGGCCATCAGGGCCTCGCCGTAGCCCAGCTCGGACTCGTCGACGCGCTTCGTCAGCTCACCAGTTGCCACGAGCGCCTCCCGCCGCGGTCGGGGCGCCCTCGGGCGCGCTGTTCTCGGTGCCGGCGTGCCGGTGGCCGGTGCCCGCCCCCTCGGGGTTGGCGCTCCACCACATGGCCGGGTACTCCCAGGCCTGGCCGGACCGGTGCCGCGGGGCACCGCCGGACCTGCGCCGGAGCGTCAGCAGCCCGGCGAGGCCGTAGATGGCCAGCGGGATCACGGCGAAGACCACGATCGTCTCGACAACGTTCACGGCGGTGAGCGTATCGGATGACCTCGGCAGCCACCGCGCGCGGCGCACTCGACCGTTCGTCGTAAGCCGACTGCCGTCCGCCGCTTGGCTCGCGGCCACTGGAACGTTGGGGCGAAGACCGTCGGGCCGAAAGGTTGCAACTCAACGTACAGGCGGCCGCACCCGCCGCTGTCGTCTTGTCGGGGCCTTGAAATCCTCGTAGCTTTTTCACCTGTACGGGCCTTGCGCCCCGCTCCCCAGCCCCAGCAGGTAACGCACCGGTCCCAGGAGGCCTTGCCATGAACAGCGTCCAGACGCCCGCACAGGCGATCACCGAGACCACCTCGTCACTGAGCGACATCGAATTCGTGCCCGGAACGCGTGTGACGGCGGGCACAAGGGTTACCCGGGGTACACGTGTCACTCGCGGTACACGGGTGACGGCGGGAACGCGCGTCACCATGGGCACCCGGGTGACGGCGGGCACGCGAGTCACCCGCGGGACCCGCGTCACGCGTGGCACGCGCGTCACGATGGGCACGCGTGTGACGGCCGGCACGCGAGTCACCTGCGGCACCCGCGTCACGCGAGGCACCCGGGTCACGCGTGGCACGCGCGTCACCATGGGCACCCGCGTCACCTGCCAGAGCGACTACACGCTCGCTGCCTGACCCGTACTCCAGGGACGCACGCGCTACCTGAGCGCATCGCGCAAGCACCCGGCTCGCCCCGGCCGCCGCAAGGCAGCCGGGGCGCCGGCTTGTCCGGGGGCCGTCCCCCGGAAACAGCAACCCCCAGGCTCCGCCACCCGGGTCGTCAGCGGATCAAGCGGCGGAGCCGAGATACGGCCGCCAGAGCGGGTCGGCCTCCTTGGAGTGCGCGAGCAGCCGCCAGTGCGGGCCGTGCGGGGCCCGCGGGACGACCCGCAGCCGCCAGCCGATCTCCGAGAGCAGCCGGTCCGCCTTGCGGTGGTTGCACTTGGCGCAGCAGGCGACGCAGTTGGTCCAGCTGTGGGGGCCGCCCCGGCTGCGCGGGATGACGTGGTCGATCGTCTCGGCCCGCCCACCGCAGTAGGCGCAGCGGTACCGGTCGCGGTGCATGAGCCCCGCGCGGGTCAGCGGCACCTGAGCGCGATACGGTACGCGCACGTACGTGCTGAGGCGGATCACCGAGGGCACCGGCAAGGAAACCTTCGCCGAATGCAGCTCGACCCCGCCGGGGTCACCGTGGACCACTTCGGCCTTGCCGCACATCACGAGCACCACGGCGCGCCGCAGCGGCAACGCCGTGAGCGGCTCGAAGGTGGCGTTGAGCAGGAGCACCCGGCGCCGGCCCCAGGCCGGGGCGGCCGGATCCCGGCCTCTACTACGCTGTCCGGGCGGGCGGGTCACTCCCCCTGGGCGGGTCCCCGGCCCGGCCGGGACGGTTCCGCCGGATGCGGAACCCCCCGGATAGGCACGCAGAACCACCTCTGGCGCCTCGTCGGCCGTGGCTTGGCCGGAGACGCCGCGGGGGCTGGGTTGTCGGTCTGGCACTCGACCACCTCCAGGGGCGTAGGCATAGTCGACCACAGAACAGGCCCCCAGCGCACGTGTGTTACAAGACGTGTCACATCCGCGCGACCCAACATCCACTTGCCGTTGGGACGGCCGACCCGATCGGAAGGATGAACGAACCCCCGTGTTCCCCCTGCTCCCCTCCGCCGACACACCGTGCATCAAAGACGCGAGCACGTTCTGCGCCACGGTGTTCGAGGTCACGAAGAACGAGTGGCTGGCGGGCTCGGCGAACTGGCTGATCACCAAGCCGATCAAGATCCTGCTGATCGTCGTGATCGCGTTCCTGGTCCGGATGCTGGTGAGACGGCTGATCAACCGCGTCACCACGCTGCCGAAGACGGGCGGCAAGCTCCCGTCGCTGCTGCGTCCGCTGCGCGAGCGCGCGCCGGAGGTGCTGGGTTCCGCCGTCATCGAACGGCGCCGCCAGCGCGCGAAGACCATCGGCTCGGTGCTGAAGTCGATGTCGACGTTCCTGATCTACGGCCTGGCGTTCATCCTCGTGCTGGGCGAACTCGGCATCAACCTCGGCCCGATCATCGCGTCGGCGGGCATCATCGGCGTCGCGATCGGGTTCGGCGCGCAGAACCTGGTCAAGGACTTCCTGTCCGGGATCTTCATGATGGTCGAGGACCAGTACGGCGTCGGCGACGTCGTGGACGTCGGCGAGGCGTCCGGCACGGTCGAGTCCGTGGGCTTGCGGATCACGACGCTTCGTGACGTCAAGGGCACGGTCTGGTACGTCCGCAACGGCGAGGTCCTGCGCGTCGGCAACTCGAGCCAGGGCTTCGCGGTGGCGGTCGTCGACGTCCCCCTCGGCTACACCGCCGACGTCGAGCGCGCGACGACGGTGCTCGCGGACGCGGCGCTGGCGGCCACCGAAGGCGACGCGCTGAAGGACAACGTCCTCGAGCCGCCGGAGATGCTGGGTGTGGAAACCGTCACACCGGAGGGCCTCTCCCTGCGCCTGACCGTGAAGGTGCGGCCGGGCAAGCAGTGGGCGGTGCAGCGGGCGTTGCGCGCCCAGCTGCTGGCCGCACTGGAGGAGGCCGGCTTCGACCCGCCGCTCGGCCGGCTGTTCCCGGCCGCGGCTCCGGTCGTCGAGAAGTAGGCGCCACTACGCTGGGGAGCGGGTTCGCGACCACCGGTACTGAGCGGACCGGGCGTCGGGAACCCGCACCCCAAGGGCAAAATGGAGGCGTGTCTGCAGTGAGCGAACCGGCGAACCTCTACGAAGCGATCGGCGGCGAACCGACGTTCCGCCGGATCGTCGGGCGGTTCTACGAGGAGGTCGCGCGCGACGAGATCCTCCGCCCCCTCTACCCCGAAGAAGACCTCGGTCCCGCCGAGGAGCGGTTCCGGCTGTTCCTCATGCAGTACTGGGGCGGCCCGCACACCTACTCCGACCAGCGCGGCCACCCGCGGCTGCGGATGCGGCACGCGCCGTTCAAGATCGGGCCGATCGAGCGGGACGCCTGGCTGCGGTGCATCCGGATCGCCGTCGACGAGGAGAACCTCGAAGAACCGTACCGGGGGCAGCTCTGGGCCTACCTGGAGATGGCCGCGCACAGCATGATGAACAGCTTCGTATGAGACCGGGAGCCTGGTGGCGCGATGCCGTCTTCTACCAGGTCTACGTGCGTTCGTTCGCCGATTCGGACGGCGACGGCGTCGGAGACCTGGAAGGCATCCACTCCCGGCTCGGTTACCTGGAGCTGCTGGGCGTCGACGCGCTGTGGCTGACGCCGTTCTACCGCTCCCCGATGGCCGACCACGGCTACGACATCGCCGACCCGCGGGACGTCGACCCGATGTTCGGCACCCTCGGCGACTTCGACGTGCTGCTCACCGAGGCGCACAAGCGCGGCATCAAGGTCACCGTCGACGTGGTCCCCAACCACACCAGCAACCAGCACGCCTGGTTCAAGTCCGCGATGGCCGCCAAGCCGGGCAGCCCGGAGCGCGACCGGTACATCTTCCGCGACGGCGTCGGCCCGAAGGGCGAGGACCCGCCGAACAACTGGGTCAGCGCCTTCGGCGGCCCCGCCTGGACCCGGGTGCCGGACGGGCAGTGGTACCTGCACCTGTTCGCGCCGCAGCAGCCGGACCTGAACTGGGCCAATCCCGAAGTCGCCGCCGACCTCGAGCGGACCCTGCGGTTCTGGCTCGAACGCGGCGTCGACGGCTTCCGCATCGACGTCGCGCACGGCATGGCCAAACCGCCGGGCCTGCCGGACATGGACCCGCGCGCGAACGGGATCGGGCCGAACCACTACTACGACCCGCGCTGGGACCACGACGGCGTCCACGAGATCCACCAGATGATCCGCAAGGTGCTCGACGAGTTCCCGGACGCGATGGCGGTCGGCGAGATCTGGGTGACCGACGAGGAGCGCCTGTCCCGCTACCTGCGGCCCGGCGAGCTGCACCTGGCGTTCAACTTCCGGCTGGTGCTGACCCACTTCGACGCCGACGCCATGCGCACGGCCATCGAGCGGTCCCTGGCGGTGCCGGCCCGCACGGGTGCCCCGGCGACCTGGACGCTGGGCAACCACGACGTCTGGCGCCAGGTCAGCCGCTACGGCGGCGGTGCGATGGGCGTGCGCCGCGCCCGGGCGATGGCGTTGGTGGAGCTGGCGCTGCCGGGCACGGTGTACCTGTACAACGGCGAAGAGCTCGGGCTGGCGAACGTCGAGCTGGCCCCGGCGGACATGGCGGACCCGCGCGCGAAGACCAGCGGCGCGGAGTTCGGGCGGGACGTTTCGCGGGTGCCGCTGCCGTGGGAGGGCGACCTGCCGCCCTACGGCTTCTCACGCAACCCGCGCACCTGGCTGCCGATGCCGTCGGAGTGGGCCGGGCTGACGGTGGAGAAGCAGATCGAGGACGCGGACTCGACGCTTTCGCTGTACCGCGCCGCGATCGAGCTCCGGAAGACGCATTCGGCGTTCAACGGGGACGAGCTGGAGTGGTACGGCGCGCCGGCCGGGTGTTTCGCGTTCCGGCGGCGCGGGGGTGGGCTGGTGTGCGCGCTCAACACGTCGGCTTCGCCGATCGCCCTGCCGCCGGGTGAGGTGCTGCTGTCGAGCAGCCCGCTGGTCGACGGGAAGCTGCCGGCCGACTCGGCCGCTTGGCTGACTCAGTAGGGCACCCACCGGCCGGGTTTGACGACTTCGGCCGCCTCGGGCACGGGGCGGTGCGCGAGCTGGTTGACCCGCTGGTGCGAGAGCCCGAGCAGGTCGGCGATCGCGCGCTGGGAGATCCGGCCGTTCAAGGTGGCGACCAGCCGGGTGCGCACCCCCTCGTGCCACTCCGCCACCTCTTCGGCGATCCGGTGCGCTTCCTGGTAGTCCTGCACCAGGCCGGTCTGCTCGTCGCCGCCGAACCGGTAACGCCACCGGACGTAGAACTGCGCCGGGTCGACACCGGTGACGCCGTGGAGGATCGCTCGCATCCCGGGGTCGACGTCGGCGAACCGCTCGAACTCGCGGTCGGCGACGGTCCCGGGCTCGAGGCCGTCGACCACGGTCGCGGTCCATCGGTTGGCTTCCCGCGTCACGACGACGGTGAACGTGGGGAAATGCATCGCCACTGTCTAGTCCACTGGACAGTGTGGTGTCAACCACACCGGACGGGTTCAGCCGGACTGGTCGCCTGAGCCCGAACCGTCGTCGAAAGCGCCGCTGGCCAGCCACGCCACCAGGGCCGCGGCCTGGAGGTAGGGCGCCGCCTGGGCGGCCGCCCGGCCCGCCGCACGCGTGCGGCCCCACCTCTCAGGTCTTTCGGCGCGCTCCGGCGCCCGCTCGCCCGCCGGACGGTCGCGGCGCCACTCGGTTTCCTCTTCGGTGCGCACCGAATCCAGGAACTCCGCGGTCGGATCGTCGTCCGGGCTCATCCTTCAAGGGTGCCACCGCCCAGCGAGGAACGGTGGCCGCCGTAAGAACTCCGTCAGAACAGCAGCGGCAGCAGCGCGTGCCGGCGCCGGACGATCGCGCCGTACCGCGCGTCCAGGCGCAGCCACGAATCCGTGGCCGTCACCCGGACGACGTCACCTTCCACGTCCGAGTCGACGAACCCCATGCCGGACATCGCGAACAGGCAGCGCATCTGGACCTTGACCTCGACCGAACCGCCGCTCACGGTCAGCACCGCCTGGTCCATCAGGGACGACGGCGGCGTGCCGTGCGGGCCGACGTTGTCCCTGGCCAGCGTCACGCCGCGGTCGGCAAGCTCGGACACCACGTGCGCGGGAAGCTCGTCGACCAGCGGCCAACGCCCCGAGGGCGGCAGCTCGCCGTGCCACAGCAGGTCGCGGGCCGGGCCGGGGTCCATCCGCGGGCCGCCCGCCACGGTCAACGCGGCCAGCAGCTCGTTGCCGGACACCGTGACGTCGCCGGGCGTCACGTCCCCGGCCACCGCACGGGTGGCCAGGCACTCGAACGGTGTCGCCGTCCAGGCCTCGACCACGCCGTCGCCGCGCCGGCGCAGCCGGACGGCCGTCTGGCCGTCCAGCCGGACCGCGCGGGCGACGAACGCACCGAGGGTCTCCCGGTCGGCCGCGTCCGGCACGAACAACTCAGGCATCCGCGAACCCCTGCTTCAGAAACTCCGACTCGGCCGGGGTGAGCCTACGCGGCCGCAGCTCGACCGTGTCGTACGGCGCCAGCACCGTCTCCGCGGTCACCGCCACCGGGTCGTCCGCAGTGGGCCCGCCGCGGACGCGGTAGGCCAGCGTGAAGCTCGCCGCGCGCAGTTCGGTCAGGTCGATCTCGATCCGCAGCTGCTGCCCGGACACCACGATCGGCGCCTTGTAGGCCACTGCCAGCCGCACCACGACGATGCCCTTCGGCAGCTGGTCCAGCCCCGCTTCCACGGCTGCGTCGAACAGCAGCGGGATGCGCGCCTCTTCGAGCAGCGTCACCATTTTCGCGTGGTTGATGTGGCCGTAGACGTCCATGTCCGTCCAGCGCGGACGGACGTGCGATACGTAGGTCACCGCACCGTGCTCCGGATCTGGCGGGCCGCCACCGAAAGGGTCGCCAGGTCGAGCCGGCCGGACTTGGTGATCTCGTCGAGCGCGACGCGCGCCCGCTGCAGCCGGGACGCGTTCGTCTTCTCCCACTGCGCGATCTTGGCGTCGCCGGACGAGCCGGGATCGCTGTGCCGCAACGCATCGAGTGTGATCGCGCGCAGCGAGCCGTACACGTCGTCGCGCAGCGAAAGCCGGGCGAGCGCGTGCCAGCGGTTGCCGCGTTCGAGCTTGCTGATCTCGGTGAGCATCCGGTCGATGTCCAGGTGCGCCGAGAGCGCGTAGTACAGCTCAGCCGTCTCGGCCGGGCTGTGCACCGCGTCCACGCCGATCTGCTGCTCGGCGAGCTCGGCCACCTCGGTGACGTCGAGCAGGCCGTAGGTGTGCAGCAGCACCGACACGCGGCGGGCGAGCCCCTCGGGCACGTTCGCGGCGATCAGCTCGTCGACGTGCTTCTCCACGGATTCCGCTTCGCGGCCGCGCAGCAGGTCGCCGATCTTCGGCACCAGCTTGTCGAGCACCCGCCGGAAGCGCTTGATCTCCGACAGCGGGGCCAGTGGCTGCGGCCGGTTGGTGAGGAACCAGCGCGCGGCCCGGTCGAGCAGCCGCCGCGTCTCCAGCACCATGTTGTCGGCAACGTCGGTGGACACGACGTTGTCGAGCGCGTCGATCTCCTTCCACAGCGCGGGCAGGTCGAACACCTGCGTCACCACGGCGTACGCGCGCACCGCGTCGGTCGCCGTCGCGTTCATCTCCTCCATCAGCCGGTAGACGAACGAGATGCCACCGCCGTCGACCACCTCGTTGGCGACCAGCGTGGTGATGATCTGGCGCTTCAGCGGGTGTTCCCCGATCGCCTCCGGGAACCGCTCGCGCAGCGGCTTCGGGAAGTACTCGGGCAGCCGTGCGGCGAACACCTTCGAGTCGGGCAGGTCGCTGGCCAGCAGCTCGTCCTTCAGCTCCAGCTTGACGTGCGCGAGCAGCGTGGCGAGCTCCGGCGAGGTGAGGCCCTTGCCTGCCTTCTCCAGCTCGCGGAACTCCGAGTTGCTCGGCAGCGCCTCGAGCTTGCGGTCGAACGCGCCCGCCGACACCAGTGCCTGCACCTGGCGCGCGTGCACCGACAGCATCGGCGCGGCGTGCGCCCGGCTGACGCCGAGGACGGCGTTCTGGCGGTAGTTGTCCTTGAGGACCAGCGCGCCGACCTCGTCGGTCATCTCCTCCAGCAGCTCGTTGCGCTGCTCGCGCTCCAGCTTGCCGGTCTGCACGAGGTGGTCGAGCAGGATCTTGATGTTGACCTCGTGGTCGGAGCAGTCGACGCCGGCCGAGTTGTCGAGCGCGTCGGTGTTGATCTTGCCGCCGGTCTGGTCCGGCCCGCCGCGGCGGGCGAACTCGATCCGGCCGAGCTGGGTGAGGCCGAGGTTGCCGCCTTCGCCGAACACCTTGACCCGCAACTGGTGGCCGTCGACGCGGATGGCGTCGTTGGCCTTGTCGCCGGCCGCGGCGTGGGACTCGGTTTCGGCCTTGACATAGGTGCCGATGCCGCCGTTCCAGAGCAGCTCGACCGGCGCCAGCAGGATCGCCTGGATCAGGTCCATCGGCGCCAGCGCGGTGACACCCTCGGCGAGCCCGAGAGCCGCGCGGACCTGAGGGTTGATCGGGATCGACTTCGCCGTGCGCGGGTAGATCCCACCGCCTTCGCTGATCAGCGAGCGGTCGTAGTCGTCCCAGGAGCTGCGGGGCAGGTCGAACAGGCGGCGGCGCTCGGCGTACGACGTCGCCGCGTCGGGGTTCGGGTCGAGGAAGACGTGCATGTGGTTGAACGCGGCGACCAGGCGGATGTGCTCGGACAGCAGCATGCCGTTGCCGAAGACGTCACCCATCATGTCGCCGATGCCGACGACGGTGAAGTCTTCGGTCTGGGTGTCCTTGCCCAGCTCGCGGAAGTGCCGCTTGACGCTCTCCCAGGCACCCTTCGCCGTGATGCCCATGGCCTTGTGGTCGTAGCCGACCGAGCCGCCGGAGGCGAACGCGTCACCGAGCCAGAAGCCGTACTGCCCGGAGACTTCGTTCGCGATGTCGGAGAACTTCGCGGTGCCCTTGTCGGCCGCGACGACCAGGTACGAGTCGTCGGCGTCGTGCCGGACGACGTTCGGGGCGGGCACGGTCTTGCCCTCGATGCGGTTGTCGGTCAGGTCGAGCAGGCCGGAGATGAACATCCGGTAGCAGGCGATGCCCTCGTTGAGCTGGGCGTCGCGGTCGATGCTCGCGTCGCCGCTCGGGGCGGGCGGGCGCTTGACGACGAAGCCGCCCTTCGCGCCGACCGGCACGATCACCGCGTTCTTCACGGCCTGCGCCTTGACCAGGCCGAGGATCTCGGTGCGGAAGTCCTCGCGCCGGTCCGACCAGCGCAGGCCACCGCGCGCGACCTCGCCGAAGCGCAGGTGCACACCCTCGACGCGCGGCGAGTACACGAAGATCTCGAACTTCGGCCGCGGCTCGGGCAGATCGGGCACGCCGGCCGGGTCGAGCTTGATCGACAGGTACTCGCGTGGCGTCCCGTCGGTGCCGGTGACGTGGTAGTTCGTCCGCAGGGTGGCCCGGATGACGGCCATCAGGCGGCGCAGGATGCGGTCCTCGTCGAGGCTGGTGACCTCGTCGATCATCGCGTTCAGTTCGCTCGTCAGCGCGTCCGTCGCGGCCTCGCGGTCGGCGTCGGACAGCTGCGGGTCGAACCGGGCTTCGAACAGCCGCAGGAGCTTGGTGGCGACCTGGGTGTGGTTCAGCAGCGTGTTCTGGATGTAGTCCTGGGAGAACGCGCTGCCGGCCTGGCGCAGGTAGCGCGAGTAGGCGCGCAGCACGGCGGCCTGGCGCCAGGTGAGCCCGGCGCGCAGGACGAGCCCGTTGAGGCCGTCGACCTCGGCGTCGCCCCGCCAGGCGGCCTCGAAGGCGTCCTGGAAGCGGCCGCGCAGCTCGGCGACGGCGTGCTCGTCGGACTCGTCGAGCATCTTCTGGTCGAGGTGCAGGCCGAAGTCGTAGATCCAGCACGCGCCGCCGTCCTCGCGGTGCAGCTCGTACGGCCGCTCGTCGACCACCTCGACGCCCATGGCCTGCAGCACCGGGAGCACCTTCGAGAGCGTGACGCCTTCGCCGCGCAGGTAGAGCTTGAAGCGCCGCTCGCCCGGCCCGGCGTCGGCGGGCTGGTAGAACGACAGCGCGAGGTCGCCTTCGTCGGTCAGCGAGTCCAGCGAGCGGAGGTCGGCCAGCGCCTCTTCGGCGGTGAAGTCCTCCTTGTAGCCCTCGGGGAAGACCATCGCGAAGCGCTGGCCCTGCTCGGTGGCCGACTCCTCGCCGACGATCCCGACCGCTACGCCGCCGTCGGCGCGCTCCCGGCGTTCGTCGAGGACGGCTTCGACCATCCGGTCGTCCCAGGTGCGGACGGCGTCGTTCAGCCGGTCCTGGATCTTGAGCGTGTCCGGCTCGAGCCGGCGCGCCGGGTCGGTGTGCACGACGAAGTGCACCTGCGCCAGGACGGTCTCGCCGATCCGCGCGCTGTACTCGAGCTGGGTGCCTTCGAGCTCTTCGAGCAGGACCTCCTGCATCGCCAGCCGCGAGCGCGTGGTGTAGCGATCGCGCGGGAGGTAGACGAGGCAGGAGTAGAAGCGGCCGTACGGGTCGCGGCGCAGGAACAGCCGCAGCCGGCGGCGGTCGGAGAGGGTGATCGCGCCGGTCGTCGTCGAGTACAGCGAGTCGCTGTCGGCGGAGAACAGGTCGGCGCGCGGCCAGTTCTGCAGGATTTCGAGCATCCGCTGGCCGGAGAACGACTCGATCGGGAAGCCGGCGCGGTGGATGACCTCGCGGACCCGCTTGCAGACGACCGGGATGTCGAGGACGTTCTCGTGCAGCGCGGTGGTGGTGAACATGCCGAGGAAGCGGTGCTCGCCGGTGACGTTGCCTTCGTCGTCGAAGGTCTTCACGCCGACGTAGTAGGGGTAGACCGGCCGGTGCACGGTCGAGGGCGCGCTCGCCTGGGTGAGCACCAGCAGCGTGGGCGCGAGGGCGGTGGCGGCGGTGTCCGGGCCCGCGGTGAGGCCGCGGGCGGCGAGGCTGTCCTGGCGCAGCACGCCGAGGCCGGAGGCCAGGACCGCGCGCAGGGCCGGGGCAGTGCGTTCTTCGGCGTCCGGGTGGTCGACCAGCTCGTAGCGGCGGTAGCCGAGGAAGGTGAAGTGGCCGTCGGCCAGCCAGCGCAGCAGGCGGGCGCCCTCGGCGACCTCGTCCTCGGGCAGCCGCGGCGGGTCGGTTTCGAGCTCGCTCGCCAGCTGGCAGGCGGTCTGGGCCATCTTTTCGGCGTCCTCGACGACCTCGCGGACGTCGCCCAGCACGCTGGAGAGCCGGTTGTCGAGCTCGCGGGCGCGGTTGCGGTCGGTGACGAAGTCGATCTCGACGTACATCCACGACTCGGCGGCCGAGTTCGCGGGCGGGTCGGCCGGGTCGGCTTCGGGGTGGACTTCGAGGAGCTCGCCGGTGAGGTCGCGGCTGACCACCACGATCGGGTGAACGATCCGCTGCACCTGCACGCCGTCGCGGGCGAACTCGGCGGCGATCGAGTCGACCAGGTACGGCATGTCGTCGGTGACGACCTGCACGACGGTGGCTTCCCGCGCCCACCCGTCTTCGGCGACGGTCGGGTTCAGCAGCCGCACGGCCGGGCGGCCGGGCATCCGGTGCTTGGCCAGCTGCAGGTGCGAGCGGACGGCGCCGACCAGGTTGACGGGCTCGTCGCCGACGATCTCTTCGGGCGGGATGTGCCGGTAGTAGAGCCGGATGAGCTCACCGATCTCCGGCGCCAGCCCGGCGGCGGCGTCGATCAGGTCGTCCCTGATCTGCTCCGGGCTGGCCGAGGAGCGCGGAGCGCCGAATTCGGGTTCGGCGTCGGCTCCGGTTCCGGGTAGGGACGAGACTCCGGTCGAGCTCATTTGAGGCAACTCTCCAGTTTGCGTGAGGTGGTACCGCGCCGGTTCCGCGTCGAGCCGGCCACCCCACACTAATGCGCCGCGATCGTGGATCACATGTAGACCCGAAGGTTCCCCGGGGCCCGGAAACCCTTCCGGGGCATGGGATTCGCGGGATCGGTCAAGCTACTGACGGGTTGTCTTGGCCGCTTCCGCGCGGCGCTGACCAGCCGTGCTCGCCGGACGTTACCCGTCGCGGAGCCAACGTGATCGGTTCAGTTGATCGGCTGCGCAGCCGTTCGGCGAACGTTGTCGGCCAGTCGGCGACGCCGGGCTGCGACGGATCCCACCGACCCCCCACCGGAGCAGGTCGGCGATCGATCGGGACGTCTCAGCGACTGGACGGTGGCCGGGGTGAACGCTCCGCCGTCTTCGGTGGGTTTCCGGTGGGTTTCCGGTGGGTCTTCGCTGGGCCTTCGCGGAGCACGCCAAAACTGTCGGTGGTCTCCGGTAGCGTGGAAAACGGGGGGGGCGCCCCCGCGGCTCGGGCTTGGTTTTCGGCGGCCAGGGTCGGTGCCTGCCGATAGCGTGGGAACGGGGGCTGCGCCGGACGGCTCGGGCCGCCGGCTCCTGGTCACCGGACGCCGGCCAAGCCGGGTCGGGCCAGTCGTGTCGAGTCATGTCGGGCCGAGTCATGTCGGGCCGAGTCATGTCGGGCCGAGTCGTGTCGCGCCGGGCCGGGCCATGCCGGGCCGGGCCATGCCGGGTCGGGTCGGGTCGGGTCGGGTCGCCGAGCAAACCGCTCTGTGTCGGCTCCCCGGCCAACCCGCGCCGAGCCGGTTGCCGCTCCTCGCTCGGGGGGCTCCAGGTCAGTCGCGCGAACTGTGGCCGCGGGAGTCCGGTACCTCGGCTCCGTGGCCGTTGCGACCGTGGCCGTTGCGGCGGCCCGCGTTCTGCGAATCGAGCTGCTTGACCAGCGCCGCCGCGCTCGCCGTGCCCGCCTGGTGCTCGGCCAGCGCCCGGGCGAGCAAGTCGGCGAGGCCCGCGTCCGGTGGGGGCTCGTCCTCCGCGATCGCGCGGGCGTAGCTCTCCGGGAACGGGGCCGTCGCCGGTGTCCAGTGGCCGAAGTCCTCCATCGGCTCCAGCGACGGGGGCATCCGCAACCGCGGCAGCCACGGCTCCGCTTCGTCGCGGTAGTCCGGCACCGACGGTGGTTCGTCTTCCGGCCGCGGCGGCGGGGCGAGCTCCGGCTCCGGACGGGCCGGTTCGCCGGCGCGCGGGCTGTCCGCGTCCTCCGCGCGCCGACGGCCCCCGGCGCCCCCGGAAGCCGAAATGCCCAGGCGGTCCAGCACGGACCGCGCGGCCACCGAGCCGTGTTCGGCGTCGTGGCGCGTCGACGGCTGGGGCTCCGGCTGCCGTCCCTCCGCTGCCCACGGCTCCCGCTCGGCCGCGGGCTCGGGCGCGAGCGGCAACGCCGGGGTGACGCGAGTGGGCGCCGATTCCCGTTCGGCCGCGGTCTCCCGCAGCCGTGCTTCGGCCAGCGCCGCCCACGAAAACTTGGTCTTGCCGATCTCCTCGGACGGCGCCGCCTCGACGGCCTCCCGCGCCTCGACCGGCTCCCTGCGGAACTCGGGTTCCCGCTCCGGCCCACCTGAGCCAGACCGCTGCGCCGGACGCACCTCGTCCGGTTCCGGCGGCCGTCCACGCTCCGCCGACAGCGGCTCGGCAGGCGCCGCGCCCTTGCGCGGCTCGGGAGGATCGGGCCGATACTGCGCGGCTCGCCCATCGCCGGACCCGAACCGGAATTCCGGCTCCCGCTCACGTTCGGCCGGCCGCGGCTCCGGCCGGAACTCGGACGCCCGCCCCGACCGCGGCTCGACGGACTCAGACCGCTGCGCCACCTCGACCGCATCCGACCGGAACGGGTGCACCTGCTCCACCGGCCGCGCCTCGGCGAACTCGGACCGCCGCTCCGCCGACCGAGCCTCAGCAAACTCAGACGACTGCCCCACCGACCGAGCCTCGCCCAACTCAGACGACTGCCCCGCCGACCGACTCTCAACGAACCCAGGCCGCCGCTCCGCCGACCGAGCCTCAGCAAACTCAGACGACTGCCCCACCGACCGAGCCTCGCCCAACTCAGACGACTGCCCCGCCGACCGACTCTCAT